>NZ_VYKE01000075.1:0-27352 GCF_032424515.1 Pseudomonas sp. JV245A | reverse complement strand
GCCCACCGACCAGGGCCTCAAGGCCCTGGCCCCGGAAAAGCACCTGGGTTCGATCAAGCAGGCCATGGGCACCATCTATACCGGCGAGCAGACGGTGCTCAACGAGCCCCGGGCGCCGCGCTTCGCCCCGGCCGGGCAGAGCACCCAGATGATCGTCGGCGCCGATGACACCGACGACAGCACCATCCTCCACAGCGCCGAGGCGCTGTACGGCAACTTCCGCCTGCGCCGGGTCTATTACTCGGCCTTCAGCCCGATTCCCAACAGCCCGAAAAGCGTACCCCTGGCCGCGCCACCGCTGATGCGCGAGCACCGCCTGTACCAGGCCGACTTCCTGCTGCGCGGCTATGGCTTCAGCGCCAACGAACTGTTCCAGGGGCCGGGGCACCTGGCCCTGGACATGGACCCCAAGCTGGCCTGGGCCCTAGACAACCGCAGCGTGTTTCCCCTGGACCTGAACCGTGCCGAACCGGCGCTGATCTCGCGCATTCCGGGGATCGGCCTGCGCACTACCCAGCGCCTGGTGGAACTGCGCCGCGAGCGGCGTATCCGCTACGAGGACCTGGCGCGCATGCGCTGTGTGCTGAGCAAGGCCAGGCCGTTCTTTATCACCAGCGACTATCACCCGCAGCAGGCGGAGACCAGCAGCGCGCTGCTCTACCAGCAACTGCGGGAACGCCCGCAACCGCAGCAGATGGGGCTTTGGGGATGATCAGCCTGGACTGTGACGACCTGTTCGACACCTGGCGCCAGCAGGCGCGCTGGCTGCTCAGCCATTCCATCGACCCGAGCCGGGTCAGTTGGTCCGGGACGCAGGACGCCGATCTGTTCGCCAGCGATGAGGCTTGCCCTGAGCAGCCCGGTCCGTTTCGTGCGCGGATTCCCCTGGCCCTGCTGGAGCTGCTGGAACGGGCCGCCTGCTATCGCGGCGAGCAGCGCTGGAGCCTGTTGTACGAGGTGCTGTGGCGGGTCAGCCATGGCGACCGCACGGCCATGCTCAGCGGCGATCAACTGGGCAGCGAGTTGCAGCGGCGAATCAAGCAAGTCGACCGCGAGGCCCATCACCTGCATGCCTTCGTGCGCTTCGTCAGCTTGCCCGCGGGCCGCTCACAGCTGGCCGAGCAGCCTGAATACATGGCCTGGCACGAGCCGGCCCACGACATCCTGGCCCAGGCCAGCCGGCATTTCATCGGGCGCATGGGGCGCCACCGCTGGATGATCGCCACGCCCCGGGACGGGGTGTATTTCGACGGTACGCAACTGCACCACCACAGGCGCTGCCCCAGCGCCTGGCGGCAACTGGCCCAGGCCGGTGAAGACCCCGGGGGCGAGCTGTGGCTGGCCTACTACAGCCATATCTTCAATCCGGCGCGGCTCAACCCCCGGGTGATGCAGGGGCATTTGCCGGCGCGCTTCTGGAAGCACCTGCCGGAGGGGCCGCTGATTCCGGCACTGATCAACCAGGCTCGCCACGGCAAGCAGCGCGACGGGCAGGCCAGCCAGGTGGCAGCACGGCCAGGCAAGCGGATCGGCCAGCCGCGCGGCGATAGCGCTGGGCAGGCCCCAGGGCCTTCCCTGACAATGGGCGGCTTTGAACAATGAGGCAGGCAGCCAATGGATGACGGCGTGGATGACGGCAAGGGCATTACCGAGGAGTTCTGGTCGAAGGGAGTGACTGACGACGCGAAGATGATGTGGCGGGTGGGCAGCCGCGGTGTGACCTTCCTGGCGGCGCTGCTGCTGCCCAAGACCGGGTTCAAGGTCGTGGACATCGCGGTTGGAGTGCTGACCATGCTGATCCCCTTGCTGGTGATCGAGACCCAGAGGGCCTATTCGAAGTTTTCCCCCGGGTTTCTCGCCTGGGTGATCCGCATCAGTGTCTTTGCCAGCGGTGTGGCCATGGCCAGCCTGGGGCTGGTGGTCTACTTCGGGGTCGTGATGCCTTTGGTTTCAGCGGTGGGCATGCATTTTTTTCAACAGAGCGCCAGCCTCCAGTCCCAGGGGCAGAGCGGGGTGGAACTGGTCGGTTTCTGGTGGATGGCGGCTGTCACCGGCTTTGCCGTGATGTATGCAGTGTTTAAGAATTTTCGCGAGACCAAGGTGTTCGAGATCGTCTATCACCTGCCACGCAACGGCGTGAGGCAGCTCATGCAGGAACGGCCGCTGCGCGCCAGCAACTGGCCGATGTTCGTCTGGTTCGAGCTCTGCGTGTTGATCGCGAGCTTTTTCTACACCTTGATGGCATCCCAGGCCGCGCTGCTGGTGGTGGATGGAACGCAACAGGTGCTGATGTTGTTCGGTATCAGCCTCTGAGGGGAGCCCCTCCTTCGGCTGGCATTCTGCAGATTCCAGGCATGAAAAAGCCCGCCCCTGGCAAGCAGGGGCGGGCTCGGCTGAAGCAGGGGGGGAATCAGACCTTGACGATCCAGCCCGCTGGCGCTTCGACGTCGCCGGTCTGCACACCGGTCAGCTCTTTATAGAGCTTCTGGGTGATCGGGCCGACTTCTTTTTCGCTGTAGAACACGTGCAGCTTGTTCTGGTACTCGATGCCGCCGATCGGCGTGATCACCGCGGCAGTACCGCAGGCACCGGCTTCCTTGAAGTCCGCCAGCTTGTCGATGAACACGTCGCCTTCGACCACTTCCAGGCCCAGGCGGGTCTTGGCCAGCTCGATCAGCGACAGGCGGGTGATGCCCGGCAGTACCGATGGCGAGTTGGGGGTGACGAATTTGTCGTCATGGGTGATGCCGAAGAAGTTGGCCGAACCCACTTCCTCGATCTTGCTGTGGGTCAGTGGGTCGAGGTAGATGCAGTCGGCGAAGCTGGCCTTCTTGGCCTGGGCGCCGGGCATCAGGCTGGCGGCGTAGTTGCCACCGACCTTGGCCGCGCCGGTGCCCTGAGGCGCCGCGCGGTCGTAGCTGGAGATCAGGAAGTTGTGCGGGGTCAGGCCGCCCTTGAAGTAGGCGCCGACCGGGATGGCGAAGATCGAGAAGATGAACTCCGGCGCGGTGCGCACGCCGATGTTGTCGCCGACGCCGATCACGAACGGGCGCAGGTACAACGCGCCGCCGGTGCCGTAGGGCGGGATGAAGCGTTCGTTAGCCTTGACCACGGCCTTGCAGGCTTCGATGAACTGTTCGGTGGAGACCTGCGGCATCAGCAGGCGGGCGCAGCTGCGCTGCATGCGTGCGGCGTTCTGGTCCGGACGGAACAGGTTGATCGAACCGTCCTTGCAGCGGTAGGCCTTGAGGCCTTCGAAACATTGCTGGCCATAGTGCAGGGCGGTGGAGCCCTCGCTGATGTGCAGCACATTGTCTTCAGTCAGGGTGCCTGCGTCCCACTCGCCGTTACGCCAGTGCGACAGATAGCGCTTGTCTGTCTTGATGTAGTCAAAACCCAGCTTGTCCCAATTGATGCTTTCGTTACCCATGACACCCTCTATCGCTTAACAACCGTCGGAACGGCTCAAGGCTTCTGACGTTTTTTTGGATGGGCACAACAATACTGCATTCCGGGGGCGTGCCGCATCCCGGACGATGGGAGGGGGCGCAAAAAAAACTTAGCCTGCTTATGAAGCTTCCCCCCTAACAGCCCCATACCCCTGTAGGAGCGAGCTTGCTCGCGAAGGCCGCTTGGCTGTCCACGCTGGCCCTTTCGCGGGCCAGCCGCGCTCCTACCTGGGCACTGTCCTGTGTGCCCCTTGAATGGTTACAGATGCAGGGCGTGGCCCAGTGCCCGCAGCGCCGCTTCCTGGACCGCTTCACCCAGGGTCGGGTGGGCGTGGATGGTGCCGCCGATGTCTTCCAGGCGCGCGCCCATTTCCAGGGATTGGCCGAACGCCGTGGACAACTCGGAGACTCCGACTCCCACTGCCTGCCAGCCGACAATCAGGTGATTGTCACTTCGGGCCACCACCCGCACGAAACCGCTTTTCGATTCCAGGGTCATGGCCCGGCCATTGGCCGCGAACGGGAAGCTGCTGACGATGCAATCCAGGCCGGCAGCGCGGGCCTCGTCCGGGGTCTTGCCCACCACCACCAGTTCCGGGTCGGTGAAGCACACCGCGGGGATCGCTGCCGGGTTGAATTCCCGGTGCTTGCCGGCGATCAGCTCGGCGACCATCTCGCCCTGGGCCATGGCCCGGTGCGCGAGCATCGGCTCACCGCTCAGGTCGCCGATGGCCCAGACGTTGCGCATGCTGGTCTGGCAACGGTGGTCGATCTTGATGGCCGCGCCGTTCATGTCCAGGTTCAGGCTTTCCAGGTTCCAGCCCTGGGTGTTGGGCTTGCGGCCCACCGCCACCAGTACCTGGTCGGTGGCCAGGTTCAGGGTGTCGCCATTGGGTTCGCGTACCTGCAGGCTGCTGCTGGCGGCATCGAAGCCCAGCACGCTGTGCTTGAGGTAGAGCTTGATCCCCAACTGCTTCACCGAGTCCAGCACCGGCTGGGTCAGTTCGCCGTCGTAGGCGGGCAGGATGCGTTCCTGGGCCTCCACCACGCTGACCTCGACCCCGAGCTTGCGGTAGGCGATGCCCAGTTCCAGGCCGATGTAGCCGCCGCCGACCACGGTCAGGCGCTTGGGCAGGGTCTTGGGTGCCAGGGCCTCGGTGGAGGAAATGATCGGCCCGCCGGTGGGCAGCATCGGCAGGTTGACGCTTTTCGAACCGGTGGCCAGCAGCAGGTGCTCGCACTGGATGCGGGTATCGGCGCCTTCGATCTCCACGGTCTTGCCGTCGATGACCCTGGCCCAGCCCTGGATCACCTGGACCTTGTTTTTCTTCAGCAGCGCGGCGACCCCGGTGGTCAGGCGGTCGACGATGCCGTCCTTCCATTCCACGCTCTTGCCGATGTTCAGGGTTGGCGCCGCCACTTCGATGCCCAGGGCCGAGCCCTGGCTGTGGTGGCGGGTCTGGTGAAACTGCTCGGCGACATGGATCAGCGCCTTGGACGGGATGCAACCGATGTTCAGGCAGGTGCCGCCCAGGGACTGGCCCTCCACCAGAATGGTGGAGATGCCCAGCTGGCCGGCGCGGATGGCCGCCACATAACCGCCAGGGCCGCCGCCGATGATCAACAGTTGGGTATTGAGAGTCTGTTGCATGTCTTACTCCACAAACAGCGTGGCGGGTTGTTCGAGCAGGCCGCGAATGGCCTGGATGAATTGCGCAGCGTCCATGCCGTCGACCACCCGATGATCGAAGGAGCTGGAGAGGTTCATCATCTTGCGGATCACGATCTGGCCCTTGATCACCATGGGCCGCTCGACGATGCGGTTGACCCCGACAATCGCCACTTCCGGCAGGTTCAGCACCGGCGTGCTGACGATCCCGCCCAGCGCGCCGAGGCTGGTGAGGGTGATGGTGGAACCGGAGAGTTCATCCCGGGCGGCCTTGCCGCTGCGAGCGGCCTGGGCCAGGCGCGCGATTTCCTCGGCGTTGCCCCACAGGCTGCGGGCTTCGGCGTGGCGCACCACCGGTACCATCAGGCCGACGTCGCTCTGGGTGGCGACCCCGACATGCACCGCGCCGTGGCGGGTGATGACCTGGGCTTCGTCGTCATAGCGGGCGTTGATCTGCGGGAAGTCGCGCAGGGCCACTACCATGGCCCGCACCAGGAACGGCAGCAGGGTCAGCTTGCCGCGGGTGGCGCCGTGCTTTTCATTGAGGTGGATGCGCAGCTCTTCCAGGGCGGTGACGTCCACTTCCTCGACATAGCTGAAGTGCGCGGCGCGATGCTTGGACTCCTGCATGCGCTGGGCGATCTTGCGGCGCATGCCAATGACCTGGATCTGCTCTTCATCATGGCGCTCGGCATAGCCGGCCCCTGGCGCCGAGTAACCCTTGAGCGGCTGGCTGTCCTGGGCCAGGTAGGCGTCCAGGTCTTCGTGCAGGATGCGCCCGGCCGGGCCGCTGCCTTGCACCAGGCGCAGCTGGATGCCCAGGTCCAGGGCATGCTTGCGCACCGCCGGCGAGGCCAGCGGACGCTCGTCGGCTTCCCGGGCCACCGGTGCCTGGGGCGCTGGGCGGCAGGCTGCTGCTGGACTGGCGACGGGTTTTTCCGCTTTGGGGGCTTGGGCCACTGGCGCGGCGGCCACGGGCTTATTAATAGCTGCCGGCTCTTTTGCCGCCGGTGCGGCTGCCTGGGCGGATTCCTTGAGGTTGCCCGCGCCTTCGACCTCGATGCTGATGAGGATGCTGCCCACCGCCATCACTTCACCGGGCTCGCCGCCCAGGGAGATGACCTTGCCGTGCACCGGGGAGGGGATGTCGACCATCGCCTTGTCGGTCATCACGTCTGCCAGAACCTGATCTTCCACTACCTGATCGCCGACCTTGACGTGCCACTGCGCCAGTTCAACTTCCGCGATGCCTTCGCCGATGTCCGGCATCTTGATAACGTGCGTGCCCATTCAGACCTCCATGACCCGTTGCAGCGCCGCGCCCACTCGGGACGGCCCTGGGAAATATGCCCACTCCTGCGCGTGGGGATACGGCGTATCCCAACCGGTGACGCGCTCGATCGGGGCTTCCAGGTGGTGGAAGCAGTGTTCCTGCACCAGCGACACCAGTTCGGCGCCGAAACCGCAGGTACGGGTGGCTTCGTGCACCACCACGCAACGGCCGGTCTTCTTCACCGACTTGACGATGGTGTCCAGGTCCAGGGGCCACAGGCTGCGCAGGTCGATGACCTCGGCGTCGATGCCGGTTTCCTCGGCCGCCACTTGCGACACATAGACGGTGGTGCCGTAGGTGAGGATGGTCACGTCCTTGCCCGGGCGGGCGATGGCCGCCACGTCCAGGGGGACCTTGTAGTAGCCGTCCGGTACCTGGGCCGCCGGGTGTTTCGACCAGGGGGTTACCGGGCGATCGTGGTGGCCGTCGAAGGGGCCGTTATACAGGCGCTTGGGTTCGAGGAAGATCACCGGGTCATCGTTCTCGATGGAGGCGATCAGCAGGCCCTTGGCGTCGTAGGGGTTGGACGGCATCACGGTGCGCAGGCCGCAGACCTGGGTAAACATCGCCTCGATGCTCTGGCTGTGGGTCTGCCCGCCGTAGATGCCGCCGCCGCAAGGCATGCGCAGGGTCATGGGCGCGGTGAACTGGCCGGCGGAGCGATAGCGCAGGCGCGCGGCTTCGGAAATGATCTGGTCCGAGGCCGGGTAGACGTAGTCGGCGAACTGGATTTCCGCCACCGGGCGCAGGCCGTAGGCGCCCATGCCGATGGCCGCGCCGACGATGCCGCTTTCCGAGATCGGCGCGTCGAACACCCGCGAGGTGCCGTACTTGGCCTGCAGGCCTTCGGTGCAGCGGAACACGCCGCCGAAGTAGCCCACGTCCTGGCCGAACACCACGACGTTGTCGTCACGCTCGAGCATCACATCCATGGCCGAGCGCAGGGCCTGGATCATGGTCATGGTGGTGGTGGTCATGGCGGTGTCCAGCTGGATATTGTTGTTGTGATCGTTCATTTCAGATCCCCAGTTCCTGGCGTTGGCGTTTCAAGTGCTCGGGCATGTCCTTGTAGACATCCTCGAACATGGTCGCGGCGCTGGGGATCTGGCCGCCGGCGAGGGTGCCGTACTGCTCGGCTTCCTTCTGGGCGGCGATGACCTGGGCTTCCAGCTCGGCACTGACCGCGGCGTGTTCCTCTTCGGACCACTGGCCGATCTTGATCAGGTGCTGCTTGAGACGGGCAATCGGATCGCCCAGGGGGAAGTGGCTCCAGTCGTCGGCCGGGCGGTACTTGGACGGGTCGTCGGAGGTGGAGTGCGGGCCGGCGCGGTAGGTGACCCACTCGATCAGGGTCGGGCCAAGGTTGCGGCGGGCACGTTCGGCGGCCCAGCGCGAGGCGGTGTAGACGGCGATGAAATCGTTGCCGTCGACCCGCAGGGAGGCGATGCCGCAGCCCACGCCGCGTCCGGCGAAGGTGGTGGCTTCACCGCCGGCGATGGCCTGGAAGGTGGAGATCGCCCACTGGTTGTTGACCACGTTGAGGATCACCGGTGCGCGGTAGACGTGGGCGAAGGTCAGGGCGGTGTGGAAGTCCGACTCGGCGGTGGCGCCGTCGCCGATCCAGGCCGAGGCGATCTTGGTATCGCCCTTGATCGCCGAGGCCATGCCCCAGCCCACGCCCTGCACGAACTGGGTCGCCAGGTTGCCGGAGATAGTAAAGAACCCGGATTCCTTCACCGAGTACATGATCGGCAGCTGGCGCCCCTTGAGCGGATCGCGCTCGTTGGACAGCAGTTGGCAGATCATCTCCACCAGCGGCACTTCCCGGGCCATCAGGATGCTTTGCTGGCGGTAGGTGGGGAAGCACATGTCGTCGATGTTCAACGCCAGGGCCTGGGCACTGCCGATGGCTTCCTCGCCCAGGCTCTGCATATAGAAGGACATCTTCTTCTGCCGTTGGGCGACCACCATGCGGTTGTCGAAGATCCGCGTCTTGAGCATGGCGCGCATGCCCTGGCGGAGGATCTCCACAGGCACGTCCGCGGCCCAGTCGCCCAGGGCGTTGCCCTGATCGTCGAGCACGCGGATCAGGCCACGGGCCAGGTCGGCGCAGTCGGCAGGTTCGATATCGATAGGAGGTTTGCGGGCCAGGCCGGCATCGTTCAGACGCAGGTAGGTGAAGTCGGTCTTGCAGCCGGGACGCCCCGAGGGCTCGGGAACGTGCAGGCGTAGCGGTGCATACGCTGGGGTCATGGCTTTCTACGCTCGATCTTGTGGATTTCTTGTAATTGGGCGCGCTAGCTGACAGTCATTCCCTGGGTAAGAGAAATCTTGTCCTACAAACATCATAGGCCGGGCGTAGAAGAATATTTATCTCTGTTTCATTGCGCTGGACGGTATTTGCAGATAAAAAATCTGCATAAACATAAAAAACAGGTTGTTTTGTCTCATGCGCAAACTGGACCGTACCGATATCGGCATTCTCAACAGTCTTCAGGAGAATGCCCGCATCACCAACGCTGACCTCGCCCGCTCGGTGAATCTTTCGCCCACCCCGTGCTTCAACCGGGTCAAGGCCATGGAGGAGCTGGGGCTGATCCGCGAGCAGGTGACCCTGCTGGATGCCGACCTGTTGGGGTTGCACGTCAATGTGTTCATCCACGTCAGCCTGGAGAAGCAGGTGGAAGAGGCCCTGCAGCACTTCGAGGAGGCCATCGCCGACCGCCCGGAGGTGATGGAGTGCTACCTGATGGCCGGTGATCCGGACTATCTGATCCGGGTGCTGGTGCCCAGCATCCAGTCCCTGGAACGCTTCATGATGGACTTCCTGACCAAGGTCCCCGGGGTGGCCAATATCCGTTCCAGCTTCGCCCTCAAGCAGGTGCGCTACAAGACCGCGCTGCCCTTGCCGGCCAACGGCCTGACCCTGGGCACCTGAGGTTCAGGCCGGGACCTCGCTCCACAGCTGTTGCAGTTGCTTGAAGTCCCAGGCCTCTTGCGCTTCCCGGGCGACGATGTGTTCCTCGCCCTGCAGCCGTGAAAGGTCCAGCACTCGTTGCGGCAGGGGCATCTTCGAGCGTGTGGAAAAGAACACCTTGACCTTGGGCAGCAGCAGCGACTCGCTGTTCTGCTCCAGGACCACCGCCAGCTTGCCGCTGTTCAGGCGCACCAGGGAACCCACCGGGTAGATGCCCACGCACTTGACCAGGGCCTGCAACACCCGCGGGCCGAAATGCCCGGTCCAGCCGGACATGCGCTGCAAGGCTTCGGCCGGGTCCCAGCCACGGTTGTAGGGGCGGGTCGAGGTCACGGCGTCATACACGTCGCAGACCGCGCCCATCTGTGCGAACAGACTGATCTGCTCCCCCGCCAGATGGTGCGGGTAGCCGCTGCCGTCGATCTTTTCGTGATGGTGCAGGCACACATCCAGCACCAGCGCGTCCAGCTGCGGGTTCTGGCGCAGGATGGCACCACCGGCGGCAGGGTGCAGCTTGACCCGCTCGAACTCGTCGGCGGAGAGTTTTTCCGGTTTGTTGAGGATGCTGTCGGGGATGGTCAGCTTGCCGATGTCGTGCAGCAGCCCGGCGACTCCGGCCTGGTGCACCTGCTCCACCGGCAGCTCCAGTTGCCGGGCCACCGCCACCATCAGCGCGCAGACCGCCACCGAGTGCATGTAGGTGTAGTCGTCGGCGGTCTTGAGCCGGGCCAGGCTGATCAGCACGTCGGGGTGGCGCAGCAGCGAGCTGGAGATGTTGTGCACCAGATCGTCCACCTGGACCAGCTCGATGGCCTGGCCCATGCGCACCTCCTGGAACATCTGCATCACCGCCTTCTTGGAGTGGGCGCAGATCTTCAGCGCACGCTGGATTTCCTCGGCCCGCTCGACCCGCAGCGGGGCTTCGCTCTTGAGCGGCGGCTGGGCGGCCGGCGCGCTGGGCTGCGGGTTCGCCGGCAGGTCCAGGCCCTTGTCCGAGTCGATCCACAGGCTGCTGACATTGGACTGGCGCAGGCGCTGCAGGTCGGCGTGGCTATTGAGCACGAAGCCGGCTTTCCAGAACGAATGGTCCAGCCACGAACCGCAGAACTGGTGGATATACATGCCCATCTGCAACTGCTGCACGGAAATGAGTTTGAGCACGGTCGAGCCCCCCACCTGATTCAGACCGGCCCGGGCGCCAAGAGGCGGCCCGGGCTGGCTGATCGATAACGCTCCTTGCCGTTACTTATCCTGAACCGCTTGACCGGTCGCGCCCGGTCAGAGGGAGAAGCGTGCCACCAGTTTGTTCAGACTGACCGCCAGTGACGACAGTTCACTGCTGGCGATGGAAGTCTGGCTGGCGGCGGACGAGCTTTGCAGCGACAGGTCGCGGATGCTCATCAGGTTCTGGTCCACCGAGCGTGCCACCTGGGCCTGTTCCTCCGAGGCGGTGGCGATCATCAGGTTGCGTTCGTTGATTTCGCTGATGGCCTGGGTGATATGACCGATGGCGGCGCCGGCCTCGTGGGCGATGGCCAGGGTCTGGCTGGCGTCCTCGCTGCTTTGCTGCATAGACAGCATAGCCTTGCTCGAACCGCTCTGGATGCCCTGGATCATCTGCTCGATCTCCTGGGTCGAGAGCTGGGTGCGGTGGGCGAGGGCGCGCACTTCATCGGCCACCACGGCGAAGCCGCGGCCCTGTTCCCCGGCCCGGGCGGCCTCGATCGCGGCGTTCAGGGCCAGCAGGTTGGTCTGCTCGGCAATGGCGCGGATTACATCCAGGACCTTGGTGATGTCCTGGGCCTGCTGGGCCAGGCCGGCCATTTCCAGCCGGGTGTGTTCCACGGTGCCGGTGAGTTTCTCGATGGAGTGGATGGTCTGCTCGACCCGCTCCTTGCCCAGCCCGGCCGAGCGCTCGGAGGCCTGGGTGGATTGCGAGGCGGACACCGCGTTGCGTGCCACTTCCTCCACCGCAGCGGTCATTTCATTGACCGCGGTGGCGGCCTGGTCGGTCTCCATGCTCTGTTGCTGGATGCCGGCGTTGGACTCGCGGGTGATGGCGCTCATTTCCTCGGCCGCGGAAGCCAGTTGGGTGGACGAATCGGCGATATGGCGGATGGTGGATTTCAGGCTGTCGAGCATGGCCTGGGTGGATTTCTGCAGGTCGGTCAGCTCGTCCTGGCCGCTGACGTCCACCTGGGCCCGCAAGTCGCCCTCGGCGATCTTCTGGGTGGTGGCCAGCAGCGACAGCACCGGGCGGATGATGCTGCGGGTGAACAGGGTGGCGATGAGGATCGTCAGGACAATCGCCAGGACGATGATCACCGAGGTCAGGGTCAGGCCGGTGTCGAACTGTTGGCCTGCCTGGTTGGCGGAGTGCTCGGCGCCGTTTTCGTTGATGGCGATCAGTGCCTCGATGGCGGACTGCAGGGTGTTGGCCAGGGGCACGGTGACCTGGTTGATGTAGTCGCTGGTCTGTTGCGCAGTGTTGGTCTTGCTGCTCTCGATCAGCACCGCCAGCTTGTCCAGGTAGTCCTGGGCGCCGCGCTTGACCTGATCAAAGGCGGTTTTTTCCTCGGCGCTGGAAACCAGCGGTTCGTAATCCTTGATGGCCTGGGCCAGGCTGGCCTTCAGGGTGCCCAGCTTGTCCAGGGAAGCGGCTTTCTGGGCATCGTTCTCAGTGGCGTAGTGCAGTGCTTCCAGGCGCACGCGCAAGGTGCCGGATTCGATTTTCGTGGCTTGCCTGACGCTGGGCAGCCAGTTGGTTTGCAGATCCAGTGCCGCGTCGTGAATCTGTCCCATTTTCCACAGTGCCAGCCCTCCCAGACCAATCAGCAGTACACAGATAGCGCCGAAACTCAGTAGCGCCCTGGAAGTCAGTTTCATGTTTCTTGTCACCATAAAGGCACCTTGCAGGTTGGAGTGATACCGCCAATTTTTTTCGACTCCTTGTCGCCTTGATAGCACTGTGACTCCAAAGAGATGAAAAATCTGTAGAGATGTAAAAAAATATTTCTCTGCGTGCATGGGGCTTCCATCCAGCGGCAGAGCCAAGGCAGGCAGCCGGGTAGCTTGACCTTCATCAACGCGCTTTTGGCGGTTTTGTAGCAAGCTGGGCGCCTCTCCAATTGCAAAGGAAAAGGCCCATGACTACGCCTCTGACAACGGCGCCCACGGCCAAGGCTGTATTACCGATTGGATTGCTGATCGCCGTGCTGGCGATGGTTGCCGTGCTGCTGTTGCCACTGCCCGCCGACCTGCCGGTGGCGGGGCACCGGATGCTGGCGATCCTGGCCTTTGCCGTGGTGGTGTGGATCAGCGAGGCGGTGTCCTACGAGGCCAGCGCGATCATGATCACGGCCTTGATGGCCTTCCTCATCGGCACCGCGCCCACCCTGCAGGACCCGAGCCAGCTCTATGGCAGCTCGGCGGCCATCGGCCTGGCCCTGACCGGGTTCTCCAACTCGGCCCTGGCCCTGGTGGCCGGAGCCTTGTTCATCGCCGCCGCCATGACCCACACCGGCCTCGACCGGCGCATCGCCCTGGTGACCCTGGCCCGGGTCGGCACCAGCACCCGGCGCATCCTTATCGGGGCCATTGCCGTGACCATCCTCCTCAGCCTGCTGGTGCCCAGCGCCACCGCGCGCAGTGCCTGCGTGGTGCCGATCATGATGGGGGTGATTGCCGCCTTCGGCGTCGACAAGCGCTCGAACATCGCCGCCGGGCTGATGATCGTCGTGGCCCAGGGCACCAGCATCTGGAACGTCGGGATCCAGACCGCCGCGGCGCAGAACCTGCTGACCGTAGGCTTCATGGACAAGATGCTCGGCCAGCGCGTGGCCTGGCTCGACTGGCTGATCGCCGGCGCGCCCTGGGCGGTGATCATGTCCCTGGTGCTGCTGTGGCTGGTGCTGAAACTGCTGCCGCCGGAAACCGACAGCATTCCCGGTGGCAAGGAAGCGGTGGCCCAGTCCCTGGCGGACATCGGCCCCATGACCGGGCCGCAGAAGCGCCTGCTGGCGGTGTCGGTGCTGCTGCTGTTGGCCTGGTCCACCGAAGGCAAGCTGCACCCCTTCGACACCACGACCACTACCTACGCCGGGCTGGTGATACTGCTGCTGCCGCGGATCGGCATCATGACCTGGAAGGATGTGCAGTCGCGCATTCCCTGGGGCACGGTGATCGTCTTCGGGGTCGGCATCAGCCTGGGGTCGGCGCTGCTCAGTACCCAGGCCGGGCAGTGGCTGGGGAGCCAGGTGGTGGCCCATACCGGCCTGGACCAGGTGGGGCCTTTGGCGGTGTTCGCGATTCTCGCGGCGTTCCTGATCCTCATCCACCTGGGGTTCGCCAGCGCCACGGCGCTGACTTCGGCCTTGCTGCCGATCCTGATCGCCGTGCTGCAGACCCTGCCGGGTGAGTTCAGCCGCCTGGGCATGACCATGCTCCTGGGCTTTGTGGTCAGCTACGGCTTCATCCTGCCGATCAACGCGCCGCAGAACATGGTCTGCCTGGGTACCGAGACCTTCAACGCGCGGCAGTTCGCCAAGGTCGGGCTGCTGGTGACGCTGATCGGCTACCTGCTGATGCTGGTGTTCGCCATGACCTGGTGGAAATGGCTGGGCTGGATTTAAGAAAAGTAAATCCCTTCACAGTGACCCGCTGAACACCCGGATCACGCTGCCGGCCAGGCGCACCTTGCCCTGGCCGTCCCAGCTCACCGTCACCGGCCCGCCATCGCACAGCACCCGCACCGGGCTGTCCAGCAGGCCGCGGCGGATGCCGTTGACTGCCGCTGCGCAGGAGCAGGAGCCGGAACCCAGGGGGATGGCGCCATTGCGCTCCCAGATGCGCAGGCGGATGGTCTGGCGGTCGATCACCTGGATGAAGTGCACATTGGTCTTGTGTGGAAACAGCGGGTCGCTCTCGATCTGTGGGCCCAGCGTGGCAATGTCCAGCGGTGCCAGATCGTCGACGAAAAAACTGCAATGGGGGTTGCCCATGCTGCACGCCGCCGGTGTTCCAGGCAGTGGCAGGTGCAGGCTGTCCAGCTCTCGGGCCAGGGGGATGGCCTGCCAGTCGAACGAAGGCAGGCCCATTTCCACCGACACCGACCGATCCTCAAGGCGCAGGCATTGCTGCAGGCCGCGGGCGGTTTTCACCTGCACCGAGGTGACGCCGCTTTCCTGCATCAGCAGGTCGGCGGCGCCCCGGGTGGCACTGCCGCAGGTGTCCAGGCTGGAACCATCGGCGTTGAAGAAGGTCAGTTGCGCCGCGCTGTCGCTGCAATCGCCGAGCACCACCAACTGATTGAAACCGATGCCACGCCGGCGGTCCCCCAGGGCCCTGGCCAGCTCGCGGGTGATCGGGTTGGTGCGGCCACGGGCATCGATCAGCACGAAGTCGTCACCATTGGCGTGCATCTTCACAAAGTTCAGCGGCATTCGGGCTCCAACAGGCGAGGGCAGGGAAGGGCGGGGGGCAGCGCATGCAGGATTCCGAAAAAAAGCCACCGACGCCAGCGCCTTAAAATAAAATTCATCCTGCAAGCCCGGGCATTGCCTGGGCGGCGGGATTTTCCGGCACACTGCCGGACCACCGGGAATATCGCCGACCGCCGCAACAGCGGCCGGCACAGCACAAGGTCATGGCATGGATCACTACGCCCCGCGCAACTGGCAGCCCCACGAAAAGCCCAGCTTGCCCGGCTCCCCCTCGACACCGTTGCACCCCACCCACAAGCGCCTGGCCTACGCGCTGGTGGGCTTGCTGGTGGCCATCACCGGTGGCCTGGGCAACTCGTTGGTGATCGCCAACCTGCCGTACCTGCAGGGGGCGCTGGGGGCGACCACCGCGGAAATGGCCTGGCTGCCGGCCGCCTACGTGATGACCAACGTGTCGATGAACCTGTTGCTGGTGAAGTTTCGCCAGCAGTTCGGCCTGCGCGCCTTCACCGAAGTGTTCCTGGTGCTCTACGCCCTGGTGACCTTCGGCCACCTGTTCGTCAACGACCTGAGCTCGGCCATCGCCGTGCGCGCGGCCCACGGCATGGTCGGCGCGGCGCTGAGCTCCCTGGGCCTGTACTACATGGTCCAGGCCTTCCCGGCGAAGTGGCGGCTCAAGGCCCTGGTGCTGGGGCTGGGCGCCTCGCAACTGGCCTTGCCCCTGGCCCGGCTGTTTTCCGAGGACCTGCTGCAGATCGCCGAATGGCGCGGCCTGTACCTGTTCGAACTGGGCCTGGCGCTGACCTCCCTGGGCTGCGTGTTCATGCTCAAGCTGCCGCCGGGGGATCGCTTCCGTACCTTCGAGAAACTCGATTTCCTGACCTTTGCCCTATTGGCCACTGGCGTGGCCCTGCTGTGCGCGGTGCTGTCCCTGGGGCGCATCGACTGGTGGCTGGAGGCGCCGTGGATCGGCTACGCCAGCGCCGCCTCGATCCTGCTGATCATGGCGGGGCTGTGCATCGAACATAACCGCAGCAACCCGATGCTGATGACCCGCTGGCTGGGCAGCGGGGCGATAATCCGCCTGGCCCTGGCAGTGATACTGATTCGCATGGTGCTGTCGGAACAGTCCACCGGCGCCGTAGGCTTTCTCCAGGCGCTGAACATGAGCAGCCAGCAGATGCGCATGCTCTACGGGGTGATGCTGCTGGGCAGCATTGCCGGGCTGGCCACCAGCGCCCTGACCATCAACCCGGCGCACCTGCTGATGCCACTGGTCATTTCCCTGGCGCTGATGGCCGTGGGGTCGGTAATGGACAGCTTTTCGAGCAACCTCACGCGCCCGGCCAACATGTACTTCAGCCAGTTCCTGCTGGCCTTCGGCGGTACGTTCTTTCTTGGCCCGACCATGGTCCTGGGCACCCGCAACGTGCTGACCAACCCGCGCAACCTGGTGAGCTTCTCGGTGCTGTTCGGCATCTGCCAGAACCTTGGCGGGCTGATCGGCTCGGCCTTGCTCGGGACCTTCCAGATCGTGCGCGAGAAGTACCATTCCAGCCATATCGTCGAGCAGTTGACTCTGCTCGATCCCCAGGTCCTGGCCCGGGTACAGAGCGGCGGGGCGGCCTACGGCAAGGTCATCGCCGACCCGGACCTGCGCACCCTGCAAGGCATACGCAGCCTGGCCACCGCGGCCACGCGCGAAGCCAACGTACTGGCCTATAACGATGTATTCATGCTGATCGCGGTGATTGCGGTACTGACCATGATCTGGATATTCATTCGCAGCCTGTGGCTGATGAGCACGACCCAAGCGGTCGCGCCTGCCGCCCCGGCTCCCGTTCAACAAAGTGGTGCCTCTTCTTCATGAGCGAAACCGTCAACCCCACCACCAACGCCATTGCCTCGACTCCCGAGCCCAGCGGCCCGCCGACCATGCCGGCCACCGAGCCACGGCCGCTGGCGGTGCGCATCATCTCGTCCCTGGGCTTTGCCGCCATCGCCATCGTTGGTGTGCTGATCGTGCTCTACGCCTGGCAACTGCCACCCTTCTCCAGCGCCATCGAAAGCACCGAGAACGCCCTGGTGCGGGGGCAGGTGACCATCATCGGCCCGCAGCTCAGTGGCTACGTGTTCGAAGTGCCGGTGCAGGACTTCCAGCAGGTCAAGGCCGGCGACCTGCTGGTGCGCCTTGACGACCGTATCTACCAGCAGCGCCTGGACCAGTCCCTGGCGCAACTGGCGGTGCAGAAGGCGGCCCTGGCCAATGCCCTGCAACAGCGCAACAGCGCCGAAGCCACCATCAAGCTGCGCCAGGCGGCCCTGGCCGACAGCCAGGCCCAGGCGCGCAAGAGCGCAGCCGACCTGCAACGCAACGAAGCACTGATTGCCGACGGCTCGGTGTCCCGGCGTGAACTGGACGTGACCCGCGCGGCCAATGCCCAGACCGTGGCCGCCGTGGCCCAGGCCCAGGCGCAACTGGAAATAGCCCGCCAGGACCTGCAGACCGTGATCGTCAACCGCGGCTCCCTGGAAGCGGCGGTGGCCAGCGCCGAAGCCGCGGTGGAACTGGCGCGGATCGATCTGTCCAACACCCGCATCCTCGCCCCGCGGGACGGCCAGCTGGGGCAGATCGGCGTGCGCCTGGGGGCCTACGTCAACTCCGGCGCCCAGCTCATGGCCCTGGTGCCGAACCAGCTGTGGGTGATTGCCAACATGAAGGAAACCCAGATGGACAACGTCCGGGTCGGGCAGCCGGTGAGCTTTACCGTGGACGCCCTGAACCACCGCAAATTCACCGGCAAGGTGCAGCGGATCTCCCCGGCCACCGGTTCCGAGTTCGCCTTGCTGCAGGCCGACAATGCCACCGGCAACTTCGTCAAGATTGCCCAGCGGGTGCCGGTGCGGATCACCGTCGACCCGGACCAGCCAGAGCTTGAACGCCTGCGCCCGGGGTTGTCGGTGGTGGTCAGCATTGATACCAGCCAATAGCCGACACAGCACCTCACGTAGGAGCCGGCTTGCCGGCGAAGGGGCCGGCAAGATTTGCACCGATGCTGCAAACGCCTTCGCTGGCAAGCCAGCTCCTACAAGGGCTGGGTTTTCCCAAGGCTCGATGCTTTGCGTAGGAGCCGGCTTGCCGGCGAAGCGGTCCGCAAGACTTGCGCCGATGTTGCGGGCGCTTTCGCTGGCAAGCCAGCGCCTACAAGGGCTGGTGGGGGATCGTTCAGATAACTTGCATCGGCGGCAAGGTGCCCAGCAACGAGACCGCCGCCACTGCGGCCACACCCAGCAGCCATTCCACCTGCACGCTGTTGCGCAGGCTCGACAGGCGCTGGTCGCAACCGCGGATTCGCAGGCGGTTGAACAGCGCCAGCCCCAGCATCCCCGCCACCAGCAGCACCTTGATCAGCAGGATCAGGGCAAAACCATTGAACAATGGAGTCGGCCACCATTGCCCGGTGAGCACCCGCACGTTGATCAGGCCGGTTAGCAGCAAGCCGGTTACCAGCCCATAACCCACGCCGCTGAAGCGCTTTAACAAGGGCTCGACAGACAGCCCGGCGGGTTGCCGCAACACCAGCAACAACACCAGCAAGCCCCCCAACCAGATGGCGACGCAGCTTAAATGCACGATCTGATTGAGGATCAGCATCTGCCCCGCCAACC
Organism: Pseudomonas sp. JV245A; assembly: GCF_032424515.1. Classification (NCBI taxonomy): domain Bacteria; kingdom Pseudomonadati; phylum Pseudomonadota; class Gammaproteobacteria; order Pseudomonadales; family Pseudomonadaceae; genus Pseudomonas; species Pseudomonas sp. JV245A. Next base: position 8,814 of record NZ_VYKE01000075.1, on the reverse strand, counting down.
CATCGAGCATGGCGCCGTGGCCCACCGGAGCCAGGGTTGCCAGGAGCAGGGCGCCCAGGCCCAGTTGCAGTGGCAGGCGCCGGCCCAGCGGGGTCAGCAGCAGGCCCAGCAACAGCAGGTTGAGCGACAGGTGCCAGCTCCACACCTGGCCGAAGAAGGTCTTGCCCAGCACCAACTGCACGGTCGCCGGGTCCAGCGCTGCCGGCCAGGAGCCGGCCATGCTGGCGGTGATCAGCAGCAACCAGCACAGGCCGCTGGCCAGGCCGATCAGCGTCAACCAGCGGCTGAGTCGATCGAGCTGTCGATGCACGGCGCCATGGCCGCTCTGCGCGGAATCTCGGCCCAGCAACAGCGGGCGAAACACCCAGGCGCCCACCAGGGTCAACACCACCGCAAAGTGCACGAAGCGGCACAGCACCAGCCATGACGCCATGGATTACTGGCTCACCTTGAAGCTGTAGCTGCCTTCGCTCTTGTGGGTATCCACCGACACGGCGTGCCATTCCACCTTGTACTCGCCGGCGCGCAGCGGCGTGGCGGCCGGGGTGACCACCAGGGTCTTCTTGTCCGCGCCTTCGGTGGCGACGCTTTTGACCTCCACCGGGGCGCCGTCCTTGCTCAGCTTGACCTGGGTGAAGGCCGCTTCCACGCCCTCGGTGAATACAAGACGCAGCTCGCTGGGCGCGCTGACACTGCCTTGGGCCGGCGGGGTCGAGCTTTTCAGGTGGGCGTGGGCGAACACCGAACTGGCGGCCAGCAGGGAGGTCAGCAGGGCGGTGGTGGTGAAGAGGTTTTTCAGGGACATGGCAGGTTTACCTTTAAAGAGAATGGGGCTCATTGGTCTTGCAACTGCATGTGAATGATCGGAAACGGCCGGCCTTCACCGTCGGTTTCCGAACGACCGCAGTCGACGAAGCCGTAGCGACGGTAGAAACCATGGGCCTGGGGGTTCTGTTCGTTGACGTCGACCTTGAGGCCGGGACGGCGTACGTGATCCAGGAGCTTTCGACCGATGCCCTGGCCCCGTTGGGCCGGTTCGATGAACAGCATTTGTACCGTGTCGTCGCTGGTGGCGATAAAACCGCCGGGGCTGGCGCCGGGGTTCTCCCAGACCCAGGCCTCAAGGGCCGGCAGGTAGCTGTCGCGTACCAGCGGGTACAGGCGCTGGATATCGTCTTCAGCGATAAAGTCATGGGTGGCGCGGACCGAACGCTCCCAGAGCGCGGTCAGCAGGGCGTCGTCCGCAGCGACGCGAGGGCGAATCTTCATGAGCATGTTCCATCGGTAACAGGACAGATGGCCGGCGATGGTGCAGGGCCGGCATTCGGGCAGAGACCTGTATGCCCGTGTCGCGAATTAACGCCTGGACGGAGCACCGCAGTGGCTGCTGCAAATGAGCGGGAGGCCGATCCTACCCAATATGGCCGGGTGGTGAAAGACCGACGCAGGCCGGCGATGTCGCAGGCTTGACAGCTCCCCGCAGCGGGCGGGCGAATGCTAGTCTTGCCCCAGACTGTTTTCGTAGGAGCCCTCATGGGCAATCACAAGATCGAGATTCGTCGCAGCAACGTGGGAAAGATCCTCCTGGGTGCCGAGAAAATCTTCGCTGAAAAGGGCTATGCCGGCACCGCCATGGCCGACATCGCCGAAGAAGTGCAACTGCCGCGCTCCAACCTGCATTACTACTTCAGCACCAAGAACGAGCTGTACAGCGCTGTGCTCCTGGACCTGCTGGATGTGTGGAAACAGGACGCATTGTGCTTCGAGATGTTCGATGACCCGCGGGTGGTGCTCAGCAGCTACATCCGCGCCAAGATGCAGCATTCACGCAGCCGGCCCTATGGCTCCAAGGTCTGGGCCAACGAAATCATGCACGGCGCCCCGACCCTGGGCGAGACCCTGGATGCCAGCCTGTACGACTGGGCGAAGATGAAGGAAGCGAAGATCCGCCAGTGGGTGGAGGACGGGCGGATCCTGCCGGTGGAGCCGTCGAGCCTGCTGTACATGATCTGGGCCTCGACCCAGCACTATGCCGACTTCGATCATCAAGTGATGATCCTCAACGACCATCAACCTTTATCGGATTTGCAATTTGAACGCGCAGTCCAGACCGTCACCAGCGTCATCCTGCGCGGCATCGGCCTGGAACCCTGAACCTGCATCGCCGCTTCCCGTAGGAGCTGGCTTGCCAGCGAAGGGGCCCGCAAGACCGCCTTCGCCGGCAAGCCGGCTCCTACAGAACCTCCCGCGATATTCCTGCCAGCCGTAGGAGCTGGCTTGCCAACGAAGAGGCCCGCAAGACCACCTTCGCCGGCAAGAGCAGGCCTCTCTCTCAAACAGCTTCGCGGTAGGGGTTGCGCGGGTCGTGCAGCCAGTCGAGGAACGGTTTGCCCGTGTCCTGGGGCACCATCTCGATGCAGTCCTGCACCGGGCAGGTGATCTGGCACAGGTTGCAGCCCACGCATTCGTCGTCGATCACTTCATATACATGGCTGCCATCGGCTTGCCGGAGGCTGGCAATCGCCTGGTGCGAGGTGTCTTCGCAGGCGATATGGCAGCGGCCGCAGCCAATGCAGGCCTGCTGGTCGATCCTGGCGATCACCTGGTAGTTGATGTCCAGGTACTTCCAGTCGGTGGTGTTGCCCACCGCGCGCCCGGAGAAGTCCTGCAGGCTGTGGTAGCCCTGGCTGTCCATCCACCGCGACAGCCCATCCTTCATTTCCTCGACGATGCGAAAGCCATGCAGCATCGCCGCCGTGCACACCTGCACCGCGCCGCAGCCCAGGGCGACGAACTCCGCCGCATCGCGCCAGCTGCCGATGCCGCCGATGCCACAGATCGGCAGGCCGCGGGTCTGCGGATCGCGGGCAATTTCCGCGACCATGTTCAGGGCGATCGGCTTGACCGCCGAGCCGCAATAACCGCCGTGGGTGCTCTGGCTGCCCACCATGGGGTGGGCCACCATGCGCTCCAGGTCGACGCTGGTGATGGAGTTGATGGTGTTGATCAGCGACACCGCGTCCGCCCCGCCACGATGGGCGGCGCGGGCGGCCATGCGAATGTCGGTGATGTTCGGCGTCAGCTTGACGATCACCGGCAGCGAGCAGTAGGTCTTGCACCAGCGGGTCACCTGCTCGACATACTCCGGCACCTGGCCCACCGCCGCGCCCATGCCCCGTTCCGGCATGCCGTGGGGGCAGCCGAAGTTCAGTTCGATGCCGTCGGCACCGGTGGCTTCCACCAGCGGCAGGATGGCTTTCCACGACTCTTCGACGCAGGGCACCATCAGCGAGACGATCAGCGCCCGATCCGGCCAGTCCTTCTTCACCTGGGTGATTTCCTTGAGGTTGATCTCCAGGGAGCGGTCGGTGATCAGCTCGATGTTGTTGATCCCCATGACCTCGCGGTTGGGCCCGAAGTGCGCCGAGTAGCGCGACGACACGTTGACCGCCGCCGGGTCTTCACCCAGGGTTTTCCAGACCACACCGCCCCAGCCGGCCTCGAACGCGCGGACCACGTTGTAGGCCTTGTCGGTGGGCGGCGCGGAGGCCAGCCAGAACGGGTTGGGCGCCTTGATACCAGCGAAGACAATCGACAGATCGGCCATTTATGCCGCCTCCTGGTTGAGCATCAGTCGGGCATGCATGGCTTCTGCGGCCAGCTTGCCGTGTTGTACCGCCTGCACGGTGAGGTCCTGGCCGAGGCTGACGCAGTCGCCGCCGGCGTAGACTCCGGGAATGCTGGTGCGCAGGTGTTCGTCCACCTGGATACGTTCGCCGCTGCGTTGCAGCTCCCGGGCCAGCGGGTCGCTCAGAGCTGTAGCGTCGAAGCTCTGGCCGATGGCCTTGAAGATCGCATCGGCGGCCAGTTCGAAGGTGTCGCCGGTGGTTTGCAGGCGGCCTTCCACCATGCGGGTAAGGGCGAAGCGCATGCCGCGCACCCGGCCCTGGTCATCCAGCAGCACCTGTTGCGGCGCGGCCCAGGTCAGCAGGCGCACCTGATTGGCCTTGGCGATGTCCTGTTCATGCTCGGTGGCGCCCATGTCCTCGACGCCCCGGCGGTACACCAGGTTGACGTCACTGGCACCCAGGCGCGCCATCTGCACCGCCATGTCGATGGCGGTATTGCCAGCGCCGAGCACGATGCAGCGCTCGGCCAGGGGCAGTTGGCTGAGGTCGTCGGCCTGGCGCAATTCGCGAATGTAGTCGGTGGCGGCCAGCAGCCCGGGGGCGTCTTCATGCTCCAGCCCCAGTTGCTTGCTGGCGGCCAGCCCGAGGCCGAGGAACACCGCGTCGAACTGCTGGTGCAGCTCGGTCAGGCTCAGGTTGGCGCCGAGTTTGTGCCCGTGGCGGATCTCGATGCCGCCAACGCCCAGTAGAAACTCCAGCTCCTGCTGGGCGAAGTCATCCACCAGCTTGTACTTGGCGATCCCGTATTCGTTGAGGCCGCCAGCCTTGTCCCGGGCTTCGAAAATCACCACCTCATGGCCGTGCAGGGCGCAGCGGTGGGCGCAGGACAAACCCGCCGGGCCGGCGCCGACCACGGCAATGCGCTTGCCGGTGGGCGCGGCGCGCTGGAACGGGTGCTGGGTGAAGTGCGCGTTGTCCACGGCATAGCGCTGCAACAGGCCGATCAGCACCGGCGCGCACTCCTGGGCGTTGTTGCGCACGCAGGCCTGCTGGCAGAGGATTTCCGTGGGGCAGACCCGGGCGCAGCTGCCGCCGAGGATGTTGGCCGAGAGAATCTTCTGCGCCGCACCCTGGACGTTGTCGGTGTGGATATTGCGGATGAACGAAGGAATGTCGATCTCGCTGGGGCAGGCGTTGACGCAGGGCGCGTCGTAGCAATACAGGCAGCGCGAAGCTTCCAGGTGGGCCTGGCGGGCGTTGAGCGGCGGCGCCAGGTCGCTGAAGTGGCCGGCCAGGGTGGCGTTGTCCAGGGTCGGGTGGGGCAAGTGGTTCAAGGTCTTGATCACGGTTTTGGCCTCACGGTTCGTTTCTTGGTTGCCTCTGACGGGCATTTTCTATAGCTGGGATCACCCATATCCGTAGGAGCCGGCTTGCCGGCGAATAGGCCTTTGACTCTTACAAGGGATTTGCGGGCGCCTTCGCTGGCAAGCCAGCTCCTACAGGGGGCATGGGTTTCTGTAGGAGCGAGCTTGCTCGCGATAGGGGGGCAACGCCCCCCTCCCGGGATCAGCGTTTAACCGCCGTCGGCTGATGCCGCTCGGCGCGCTTGCTCAAGAGGTCGAACACCGCCGGGTAGGCCGGGCGTTCGATGTAGCGCCCGGCACCGCGTTCGGCCCGCAGGTCGCCGTCGGCCCACACCAGCTTGCCCTGGCTGATGGTGTGGCTGGGCACGCCGCGCACGGTCTTGCCTTCGAAGATGTTGAAGTCCACCTGCTGGTGGTGGGTCTTGGCGGAAATGGTGCGGCTGCCTTGCGGGTCCCAGAGCACCAGGTCGGCGTCGGCGCCGACGCGGATCGCGCCCTTGCGCGGGTAGAGGTTGAAGATCTTCGCGGTGTTGGTGGAGGTCAGGGCGACGAATTCCTGCATCGACAGGCGCCCGGTATTCACCCCTTCATCCCACAGCACCGCCATGCGGTCCTCGATGCCGGCGGTGCCGTTGGGGATCTTGCTGAAATCATCGCGGCCGGCGGCTTTCTGTTCGGCGCAGAAGCAGCAGTGGTCGGTGGCGGTGGTGTGCAGGTTGCCCGATTGCAGGCCGCGCCACAGGGCCTCCTGATGGCCACGGGGGCGGAAGGGCGGGCTCATCACGTAGCCGGCGGCGGTTTGCCAGTCCGGGTCGCGGTACACGCTGTCGTCCAGCAGCAGGTGCCCGGCCAGCACTTCACCGTAGACCGGCTGGCCCTTGCCCCGGGCATAGCTGATTTCGTCCAGGGCTTCCTGGGTCGAGACGTGCACCAGGTACAGCGGCGTGCCCAGGGTCTCGGCGATGCGAATGGCCCGGCTGGCGGCTTCGCCTTCGACTTGCGAAGGCCGCGACAACGGGTGGGCTTCCGGCCCGGTAATGCCCTGGGCCAGCAGCTTGCGTTGCAGGTGATACACCAGCTCGCCGTTTTCCGCGTGCACCGTGGGTACCGCCCCCAGTTCCAGGCAGCGCTCGAAGCTCGCCACCAGGGTGTCGTCGGCGGCCATGATGGCGTTCTTGTAGGCCATGAAGTGCTTGAAGCTGTTGATGCCGTGGTGCTGCACCAGCTCGGCCATTTCCTCGCGCACCTGCTCGCTCCACCAGGTAATGGCCACGTGGAAGCCGTAGTCGCTGGCGGATTTTTCCGCCCAGCCGCGCCACTGCTGGAAGGCCTCCAGCAACGACTGCTGGGGGTTGGGAATCACGAAGTCGATGATCGAGGTGGTGCCCCCCGCCAGACCCGCCGCCGTGCCGCTGAAGAAGTCTTCGCTGGCCACGGTGCCCATGAAGGGCAGTTGCATGTGGGTATGGGGGTCGATGCCGCCGGGCATCAAGTATTGGCCGCTGCCATCGAGCACTTCGCAACCGACGGGAATATCCAGATTGTTGCCGATGGCGCGAATTAGACCGTCTGCGCAGAGCACATCGGCTTTATAACTTTCATCATGGGTAATAACGGTGGCGCCACGGATAAACAGAGACATTCCGAGTTCCTCGCAGGCATGACCGACTGCTGTCGGTTCTAACTTTTTTATTGAACGCACTGACAACTTAAACAATCCTGTCAGCGGTGACAGGATTAGAAGCTAGTCGCACTTCAAAGAAACAGCAAGAATATTTTTTATAAGCTTATATTCAATATAACTTGTTGAAATTTAACGATTAAAAGTTCAAATCTGCAAAATGGTGCAGCCTCTCACCATTTTGACGCACTTGACAGGATCAAAAAATAGTCGAGATTTCCTATGTCAAATCAGCTGCTTGAGGAGGCGCTGGGAAGACCAGGAAATAACTAGAAAAATAACCGTGCACTGCTTTGGGTCCTGATCGAATGGACAACTTGCCAAACACCCGGCCTGAGTGGATTGGCAACTAACCAGGGGCTTGAAAGTTGCTTGCATAAAACCCAATGACATCAGTTGTTTACATGGATTCCGCCAACCGTGCAGCAACGACCGCGCAAGTACTTGGCATCTTTATTGAGTGCCGCCGCAGGTCGATGTGCCGGAGGGTGGAAGTCGTAAGTTCTCCGGCCATCGTCCGGCGCGCTGTCCCTTGGTGCGCCGGCCTGATGAGCAAAATAATCAGAACAACAGTGGAGCGGCCATGCAACAGATCAGATCCCAGGTGACCGAGCGCGCCGGCTTGTACGAGCTGGACGCCGGCAGCGACGTACTCGACAGCCCCCGTTACAACCACGACATCGCACCGACCAAGGTCCAGGAACGCACCTGGAACAAATGGCACATCACCGCACTGTGGATCGGCATGTCGATCTGCGTGCCCACCTACACTCTGGGCGGGGTGCTCACCGCCTACTTCGGCCTCAGTGTCGGCGAGGCGCTGCTGGCGATCCTGCTGGCCAATATCGTGGTGCTGGTGCCCCTGACCCTCAACGCCTTTGCCGGCACCAAGTACGGCATTCCGTTCCCGGTGCTGCTGCGCTCCTCGTTCGGCATCATCGGCTCCAACGTACCGTGCCTGATCCGCGCCCTGGTGGCCTGCGGCTGGTTCGGCATCCAGACCATGTTCGGCGGGCTGGCGATCCACCTGTTCCTGGGCTCGATCTTCGAGGGCTGGAAGGCCCTGGGCGGCACCGGCGAGGTGATCGGCTTCATGATTTTCTGGACCCTCAACCTGTGGGTGGTGCTGCGCGGCGCCGAGTCGATCAAGTGGCTGGAAACCCTGTCCGCGCCGCTGCTGGTGGCGGTGGGCATCGGCCTGCTGGTGTGGGCCTTGCCCAGCGTGTCGCTGACTGAGCTGTTGGCGATCCCGCCCAAGCGCCCCGAGGGCGCCAGCGTCACCGGCTACTTCATGGCCGGGCTCACGGCGATGGTGGGTTTCTGGGCCACCTTGTCGCTGAATATTCCCGACTTTAGCCGCTACGCGAAAAGCCAGAAGGACCAGATCCTCGGGCAGATCTTCGGCCTGCCGCTGACCATGTTCCTGTTCGCCGCCCTGGGGGTGGTGATGACCGCCGCCTCGGTGAAACTGGTGGGCGTGACCGTCTCCGATCCGGTGAGCCTGATCGGCCACATCCAGAGCCCGGGCTGGGTGGCCCTGGCCATGGCGCTGATCATCATCGCCACCTTGTCCACCAACACCGCGGCCAACATCGTCTCGCCCACCAACGACTTCCAGAACCTGGCGCCCAAGCTGATCGGCCGCACCACCGCTGTGATCCTCACCGGCCTGGTGGGGCTGGCGCTGATGGGCCACGAGTTGCTGAAAAAACTCGGCCTGCTGATTTCCGACGTCAGCCTGGAGACCGTGTATTCCAACTGGCTGCTGGGTTACTCCAGCCTGCTGGGGCCGATTGCCGGGATCATGGTGGTGGACTACTTCATCATCAAGAAACAGCGCCTGGACCTGGCCGGCCTGTACCGCGACGACGTCTACCCGGCGTGGAACTGGCACGGTTTCATCGCCTTCGGCGTACCGGTGGCCCTGACCCTGATGTCCCTGGGCAGCAGCGCCTTCAACTGGTTCTACAGCTACGGCTGGTTCACCGGCTCGGCCCTGGGCGGGTTGATCTACTACGGCCTGTGCAGCTTGCGCAGCCCCCAGGTGGCGACCGCCAAGACCCCAACATGAACACCCAGCCAGCGTGCTCGCGGGCACCACCCCCGTCCCGTAGGAGCTGGCTTGCCAGCGAAGGCGTCG
>NZ_VYKE01000074.1:0-27557 GCF_032424515.1 Pseudomonas sp. JV245A | reverse complement strand
CAGTGCTGCCCCGAGCACCAGCCGCTGCCTCGCAGCGGCTTTTGTATTTTCTGAATTAACGCAGTGGAGAGCCGCATGGTTCCCGTAATCGCCCTGGTGGGCCGACCTAACGTCGGCAAGTCCACCTTGTTCAACCGCCTGACTCGGACTCGCGACGCCATTGTCGGCGACCTGTCCGGTCTGACCCGTGATCGCCAATACGGTGAGGCCAAGTGGCAAGGGCGTACCTATATTCTGATCGACACCGGCGGTATCTCCGGTGACGAGCATGGCATGGATGAAAAGATGGCCGAGCAGTCGCTGCTGGCCATCGAAGAAGCTGATGTGGTGTTGTTCCTGGTGGACGCCAAGGCCGGGTTTACCGCGGCCGACCAGATGATCGGCGAGCACCTGCGCAAACGTAACAAGACTTCCTACGTGATCGCCAACAAGGTCGACAACATCGACCCGGACATGGCCCGCGCCGAGTTCGCGCCGCTGGGCATGGGCGATGCCATCCCGATCGCCGGTGCTCATGGCCGCGGTATCACCCAGATGCTGGAAATCGCCCTGAGCGAATTCCCCAAGGATGACGCTGACGAGCCGGAAGAAGGCGAGGAAGAGATCGTTGCCGAGGGTGAGGAAGCCAAGCGCATTCCGGGCCCGAGCGAGAAAGACGGGATCAAGATCGCCATCATCGGTCGTCCCAACGTCGGCAAGTCGACCCTGGTCAACCGCATGCTCGGTGAAGACCGGGTGATCGTCTATGACCAGCCCGGCACCACCCGCGACAGTATCTACATCCCGTTCGAGCGCAACGACGAGAAGTACACCCTGATCGACACCGCCGGTGTGCGCAAGCGCGGCAAGATCCACGAGGAAGTTGAAAAGTTCTCGGTGGTCAAGACGCTGCAGGCGATCAAGGACGCCAACGTGGTGATCTTTGTCATGGACGCCCGCGAAGGTGTGGTGGACCACGATCTGAACCTGCTGGGCTTTGCCCTGGAAGCCGGTCGGGCCCTGGTGATCGCCCTGAACAAGTGGGACGGCATGCAGCCGAGCGAGCGCGACTATGTGAAGACCGAGCTGCAACGCCGGCTGTTCTTCGTCGACTTCGCCGATATCCACTTCATCTCGGCGCTGCACGGTACCGGTGTGGGCAACCTCTACCAGTCGGTGCAGAACTCCTTCAAGTCGGCGGTAACCCGCTGGCCCACCAGCCGCCTGACGCAGATCCTCGAAGATGCCGTTGGCGAGCACGCGCCGCCCATGGTCAACAATCGCCGGATCAAACTGCGCTACGCCCACTTGGGTGGTGCCAACCCGCCGCTGATCGTGATCCACGGCAACCAGGTGGAGAAGGTGCCCAAGTCTTATGTGCGCTATCTGGAAAACACCTACCGCCGAGTCTTGAAGCTGGTAGGTACGCCGATCCGCATCGAGTTCAAGGGCGGCGAGAACCCGTACGAAGGCAACAAGAACACGCTGACCGACCGCCAGGTCAACAAGAAGCGTCGCTTGATGTCGCACCACAAGAAGGCCGACAAGAAGCGCCGCGACAAGCGCTGACCGGCTTAGGAGCCGGTTTGCCGGTGAAGCTCCGGACCTGCTTCAGAGCTTCGCTGGCAAGCCAGTTCCTACGGGATCTGTGTGGATAAGAGGGCGCCCCGGGCGCCCTTTTTCATGCCTGGCGTTTGGGCTATTCTCGGGGACCTCCGCGCCGCCGTAGTGCGGACTGCTCAGCAGGGAATCCTCATGATCATCAGTAAGTTGCCGAATGTCGGCACCACCATCTTCACGCAAATGTCCCAGCTCGCGGTGGAAACCGGAGCGATCAACCTGTCCCAGGGCTTTCCTGATTTCGATAGCCCGCAAGCCCTGCGTGATGCGCTTGGCTGGCATGCCGCCAATGGCCATAACCAGTACGCACCCATGACCGGCCTACCGGCACTGCGCCAGCAGGTCGCCGCGAAAATCGCCCGCAGCTATGGCGTCCAGGTCGATGCGGACGCTGAGGTGACCATCACCCCCGGTGCGACCCAGGCAATCTTCTGTGCCATCCAGGCGGTGATCCAGCGCGGTGACGAAGTCATTGTGTTCGACCCCAGTTACGACAGCTATGAGCCGTCGGTGGAGCTGGCCGGTGGGCGTTGTGTGCATGTGCCGTTGGCCGGGCAGGGCTTTGCCCTCGATTGGCAGAAACTCGGTGAAGCCCTGAGTCCGCGCACGCGGATGATCATCCTCAATTCGCCGCACAACCCCAGTGGTGCCTTGATCAGCCGCGCCGAGCTGGACCAGTTGGCCGCCCTGATCCGTGATCGCGATATCTATCTGGTCAGTGACGAGGTCTACGAACACCTAGTGTTCGATGGCGTACCCCATGTCAGTGTGCTGGCCCATGAGGAGCTGTATCAGCGGGCCTTCGTGGTCAGCTCGTTCGGCAAGACCTACCACGTGACCGGCTGGAAGACCGGTTATGTGGTTGCACCACCGGCCCTGAGCGCCGAGCTGCGCAAGGTGCATCAATATGTCAGCTTCTGCGGGGTCACGCCTTTGCAGTACGCTCTGGCGGACTTCATGGCCGAACACCCGGAACATGTCGAAGAGTTGCCGGCCTTTTACCAGGCCAAGCGTGATCTGTTCTGCGATCTGCTGAGCGCCTCGCGTTTCAGCTTCAACCGGGTGTCGGGTACCTATTTTCAATTGGTGGACTATTCGCAGATTCGTCCAGACTTGAATGATGTCGACATGGCGACATGGATGACCCGCGAACACGGCGTGGCGGCCATTCCGGTGTCGGTGTTCTATCAGCAGCCGCCCCAGGGGCAGCGCCTGGTGCGTCTGTGTTTTGCCAAGCGCGAGGAGACGTTGCGCCAAGCAGCGGAGAAACTATGCGTGATCTGAGTGCATTACCCGATCTGAATCTGGCCCTGATCCAGACCACCCTGGCCTGGCACGACCGCCAGGCCAACTTCGAGCATTTCGAGCAGTTGCTGGAGCAGGCCCGTGGTGCAGATCTGATCATCCTGCCGGAAATGTTTACCACCGGATTCTCCATGGAATCCGCGACTCTCGCGGAAGCGGAGAATGGCCCTACCAGCAAATGGCTACGTGGCCAGGCGAAGAAGCTGAATGCGGTGATCACCGGCAGCGTGATAATCCAGGCAGCGGATGGCAGCCATCGTAATCGCTTGCTGTGGGCGCGCCCTGACGGTGAGGTCTGGCACTACGACAAGCGCCACCTGTTTCGCATGGCCGGCGAGCACAATCACTACACGCCGGGGGAACGGCAGGTACAGTTCGAGCTCAAGGGTTGGCGTATTCGCCCGCTGATCTGCTACGACCTGCGGTTCCCGGTGTGGAGCCGGGACGCCCAGGACACCGACCTGCTGCTCTACACCGCCAATTGGCCGGGTGCCCGCCGCCTGCACTGGAATCGCCTGCTGCCAGCCCGGGCCATTGAAAACCTCTGCTACGTTGCGGCGGTGAACCGGGTGGGCACCGACGGCAAGGGCTTTGCCTATACCGGAGACAGCCAGGTTCTGGACTATCAGGGCGAAACCCTGCTCAGCGCCGGAGAGGCCGATGGCGTCTTCCAGGTGTGCCTGAACGCGGGTGAACTGGCGGCTTACCGTGCGCGTTTTCCGGCGAACCTCGACGCCGATACCTTCATGTTCACTTAGGATCGCTTCGGCACTGCACACTTTTTTACAGGTTGTGAATATCAAGCTTCGAGGGTGAAGGCCGATAGCAGGATCAGTTCAGGAGGAATCAACCATGACTACCATCACTGCCACCATCGTCAATCCTTACCCTCTGTCGGCCCCCAAAACTGCTTCGACTGAAGCCGAAGGCAACAGCGCCAGCCCGCTGGCGCCGGTGGATGACAGCAAGGACGGTCAGGATAAGGAGCTGCGGGTCAACTCTGGCGATGCCAATATCGATGCGGTAAAGGCCGGTGGTGATCCGGTCAAGGCGCTGCAGAAACAGATCGAGCAGACCCAGAAAACCCTGACCGAACAGCAGGCCCAATTGGCCAATGTGCAGAAGGGCCAGGCCAGCGACGAACAGAAAGCCCAGCAGGTGATGGAAGTCCAGGCGCAGATCGCCGTGACCAACAGCACCTTGCAGGTGCTGCAGGCGGCTTTGCTGCAAGCCATGTTCAGCGTTGATGTGCATGCCTGAAACAGTCGTTGCTGACATTTAGCTGGTGTTATCTGTTCCGGCATAAAAAAGGCCCCGGGAAGTCGAGCTCCTCGGGGCCTTTCGCTTTTGGCAGCCTTTAGGCTGCCTTGGCCTGCTGCTCGCTCAAGGAGCGGTTCAGCGCACTGAACAGCGCCTTGAAGCTGGCGGTGGTGATGTTTTCGTCGATACCGACGCCGTGCACGGCACGCTCACCGTTGACCCGCAGTTCGATGTAGGCCGCCGCCTTGGCGTTGGTGCCGGCGCCGATGGCGTGCTCGTTGTAGTCCATGATCTCCACCGGAACCGGCAGCCCGGCCACCAGCGCTTCCAGGGCACCGTTGCCCTTGCCGCGCCAGCTGAGGTTGGTCTCGCCCTGGCCCTTGCTCGAGACTTCCACTTCCACGGCGCTGTGCCCGTTCTCTTCCTGCAAGCGATGGCTGACCAGCGCGTAGGGGGTGTTGGCCTGCAAGTACTCGCTGTGCAACAGCGCGTGGATCTGCTGGGCGGTCATTTCCAGGCCCAGGCGGTCGGTTTCCCGCTGCACCACCTGGCTGAACTCGATCTGCATGCGGCGTGGCAAGCTGATGCCGTATTCCTGCTCGAGCAGGTAGGCGATACCACCCTTGCCCGACTGGCTGTTGACGCGGATCACCGCCTCGTAGCTGCGACCGATATCGGCCGGGTCGATCGGCAAGTATGGCACCTCCCACAAGCCATCGGCTTTCTGCTGGGCGAAGCCCTTGCGGATCGCGTCCTGGTGCGAGCCGGAGAACGCGGTGTGGACCAGGTCGCCGACATAAGGGTGACGCGGGTGCACGGCAATCTGGTTGCACTCTTCCACGACTTTGCGCACGCCGTCGATGTCGGAGAAATCCAGTTCAGGGTTCACACCCTGGGTGTAGAGGTTCAAGGCCACAGTGACCAGGTCGACGTTACCGGTACGTTCGCCGTTGCCGAACAGGCAGCCTTCGACACGGTCGGCGCCGGCCATCAGGCCCAGCTCGGTGGCGGCCACGCCCGTACCGCGGTCGTTGTGGGTGTGCAGGCTGATGAGCACGCTGTCACGACGGTTGATGTTGCGGCAGAACCACTCGATCTGGTCGGCGTAGATGTTCGGTGTGGCGACTTCAACGGTGGCCGGCAGGTTGAGGATCACCTTGTTGCTTGGCGTGGCGTTCCAGACTTCCACCACGGCGTCGCAGACTTCCTTGGCGAACTCCAGCTCGGTGGCGCTGAAGGTCTCTGGCGAGTACTCGAACTGCCACTGGGTTTCCGGTTGCTGGGCGGCGTATTTGACGAACAGCTTGGCCGCATTCACCGCGATCTCTTTCACACCGGCCTTGTCCTGGTTGAAGACAATGCGGCGGAACGAAGGGCTGGTGGCGTTGTACAGGTGGACGATGGCCTTTTTCGCTCCACGCAAGGACTCGAAGGTGCGGGCGATCAAGTCTTCACGGGCCTGGGTCAATACCTGGATGGTGGTGTCGTCCGGAATGTGGCCGCCTTCGATCAGGGTGCGCACGAAGTCGAAGTCGGTTTGCGAAGCGGCCGGGAAAGAAGCTTCGATTTCCTTCACACCTACAGCCACCAGGGTCTTCCAGAAGCGCAGCTTCTTGACGGCATCCATCGGTTCGATCAACGACTGGTTGCCATCACGCAGGTCCGAACTGCACCAGATCGGCGCGCTGGTGATGGTTTTCGACGGCCAGGTTCGGTCCGGCAAGTTGATGGTCGGGAACGCGCGGTACTTGGAGGATGGGTCTTTGAGCATGGTCATGGAGAAATCCTTATTGTCCGGGCCGAAAAGAGGCGGCCTGCCGGTGAGTCAAGAGTGAGGTTGACGCAGGGGGATGAGGCACCGCGATTCAGCCTGGCAGTCGTGCGCTGACGAGGCAGAGGCTCCGGTGTTGACGACGCTGAATGAGGGTGTGAGAGGTTTTCATGTGCTCAACCCTAACCACTGGGGTGAGAGATGGCAAGCAGTCGAAAAAAATTGAGAGGAATACTCGAAAACAAAGCTATATCGAGATTTTATGCTGGGTATTCTTTGAAAGAATACTAACGATTGCGCAGTCGAGTAGGGCTGCGCAATCCCTGTGGGCGTCGGCTCGCCGCTGAATCAATGCCTGATGCAGGCAAGCGGCGCTGCGCGATCAGGGCTGGAAGGCCCCGATAAAGATGGCCGGATCGACCCGCGCATCATTCAGGCTGACGTTCCAGTGCATATGCGGCCCGGTGGCGCGGCCGGTCGCCCCCACCTTGCCCACCACGGCGCCACGGGCCAGGGACTGGCCGATCTTCACGTCGATTTTCGACATGTGGCAGAACATGCTGATGAAGCCCTGGCCGTGGTCGACGAACACGGTGTTGCCGTTGAAGAAGTAGTTGCCGATCAGGATCACTTTGCCCGCCGCTGGGGTCTTGATCGGTGTGCCTGCCGGCACCGCGAAGTCCAGGCCCGCGTGAGGGTTGCGCTCTTCACCGTTGAAGAAACGGCGTACGCCGAACTTGCTCGACAGGGGGCCATTCACCGGCTTGTCCAACAGCAGGTTGCTTGGGGTGTTGGGGCTGAAGCTGCGGTAGGCGCGGATCTGTTCCGCCAACTCGCCGTCGATGCGCTTGAGGTCCGCCGGGTTCGGATTGACCTGGCGCTGGTTCTTCAGGGTGATGTGCTGCTCCGGGTATTTCTTGTTGCCGACCACGAAGTTCAGGCTGCGCCCGCCGGTGCTTACTTGTTGAGTGCCGGGCTTGACCGTCAGCGGGATGCCGACAATCGCCAGCCAGTTGTTCTGCTCCTTCACCACCAGCACCGGCTTGCCCTGGTAGCTGGCCTTGGGCGCCTGGGCGGCGCTGCCCAGGTCGACCACCGCTACGCCACCGGGCACGGGTTTGTTCAGCAGGCGGGTGATGTAGCTGTCGGCGTGAGCATTGAAGGCCAGGCACAGCAACAGCAGGGAGCAGAGAAAACGCGGCATGGATCAATCCAGTAGAGAAAGGGTGACGGGCGTCAGGTGGTTGTCTTCGACGCGTACTTGCAGCTCGCCTTCGCCCAGGCGGGCACTGAGGCGCTGGCCTGGGCGGGTCTGGCCGGCACTGCGAATGGCCTGCCCGCGATCGTCCAGCAGGATGCTGTAACCGCGCCCCAGGGTGGCCAGGGGGCTGACCACATGCAGGGTCTGCATCTGGCTGTGCAATTGCAGGCGGCGGCCCTTGAGGCCTTCGCGCATGGCCCGGGGCAGGCGTTCGGCCAAGCTGTCCAGGCGCTGGCGCAGCAGTGCCAGTTGCCGCCCTGGATGCTGGGCTCCGAGGCGGGTTTCCAGGCGGATCAAGCGTTCGCGACGGGTATTCAGGCTGCGCTCGAAGGCGCGGCGCAGGCGCATGTCCAGGTCGTCCAGGCGCTGTGCCTGCTGGCGCAGGCGTTCACCGGGATGGCGCAGGCGTCGCGCCAGGCCGTCCAGGCGCAGCCGGTCGCGCACCAGCCGGTCGCGCATGCGCATCACCAGGCGTCGATGCAGGTTGTCGACCCGGCGTTGCAGGTCACTGGAATCGGGGGCCAGCAGTTCGGCTGCTGCGGAAGGCGTGGGCGCGCGAACGTCGGCCACGAAATCACTGATGGAGACGTCGGTTTCATGACCGACGGCGCTGACGATCGGTGTCACGCAGGCATCCACCGCACGGGCCACTGCCTCTTCGTTGAAGCACCAGAGGTCCTCCAGGGAGCCGCCGCCACGGGCCAGGATCAGCGCGTCGAAGCCCCGGGCGTCGGCCAGCTGCAGGGCTCGGACGATCTGCGCCGTAGCCTCGCGGCCCTGCACGGCGGTAGGGATCAGGGTCAGCACGACCTGCGGTGCGCGGCGCCGGAACACACTGATGATGTCGCGGATCACCGCGCCGGTGGGTGAACTGATGATGCCGATGCGTTGCGGATGGGCCGGCAGTGGCACTTTGCGTTCGGCGCTGAACAGCCCTTCGGCGCTCAGCTTGTCTTTCAGGGCATCGAAAGTCAGGCGCAGGGCGCCATCACCGGCCGGTTCCACGGTGTCGAGAATCAGCTGGTAGTCACCGCGCCCTTCGAACAGCGAGACCTTGCCCCGCACCTTGACCGCCAGGCCGTCCTTCAGCGCCTGGCGGACCCGCGCGGCGTTCTGCCGGAACAGTGCGCAGCGCACCTGGGCGCCGCTGTCCTTGAGGGTGAAGTACACATGGCCGGAAGCCGGGCGGGCGAGGTTGGAGATCTCGCCCTCCACCCAGATATTGCTGAACACGTCCTCGAGCAGCACCCGGGCGCGGCCGTTGAGCTGGGTGACGGTGAGGACCTCGCGGTCCAGGCCGAGTCGTGCGAAGGGATCTTTAATCATGGGGCGCAGTTTAAAGGCCTGTCTCTGAATGGAACAACGCAAATCAACTACAAGTGATTGCGAAAATGTTCGACGAATTGCGCCACCAGCGGCGTCGGCTCCTGTCGATAGGCGAGGGCCACGGTGCTCTGGCAATCGGCATCCGCCAGCGGCAGGAAGCGGATGCTGGCCGGGGCGATGTCCTGCATCGACTCCGGCAGCAGGGCGATGCCGAAGCCGGCCTGGATCAGTTGCAATTGGGTGGTCTTGCGCGACATCACCCGCGCCGCCCTGGGAAAAAAGCCCTGGCGCATGCACAGCTCGGCCGAGAGGTAACTCAAGCCGCCCCGCTGGGGGTGGGGGATGGAGATGAAGGCTTCCTCGCGAAGCTGGGCCAGGTCGACGCCCCCGGCCGGAGGGTCCAGCGCCAGTGGGTGCTGAGGTGGCACCGCCAGCAGCAAGGGTTCGGCGAACAGGGGCGTGATCTGTACACCTGCCCGTTGACGTAACACCGGCAGGCGCAACAGGCCGATATCCAGGTGCCCCTGCGCCAACTCTTCCAGTTGCGCCTCGGAAGACAGCTTGGCGATGTCCATCGAGGCTCCAGGGCAATGCTGCAAGTAGCTGCCGATGCCCTGGAGTAGCCGGCCGCTCATGGGCACGGTGCTGGAGTGGCTCAGGCGCAAGGTGCCCAATTGCCCCAGGCCTACCTGAGTGGCCAGTTCGCTGGCCTTGTGCAATTCGCTCAGCAGGTTGCGTGCCTTGGGGAAAAACGCTTCACCGGCCGCCGTCAGCCGCGGCAGGCGCGCGGTGCGCTCGAACAGTGGGGTCTGCAATTGGTTCTCCAACTCCTTGATCTGCCGGCTGAGGGCTGACTGGGCGACGAACAGGCGCTCGGCGGCGGCGCTGAAGCTGCCGCATTCGGCGATTTCCACGAAATAGCGCAGTTGGCGGGTCGAAATCACGAGGCATGCCTTTTTGCGATGAGTTGGCGACTTGGACGATATTAGTCGCAAGGCTCACTGCTGGCTAAAGTCACTGCGTATTCAACTGGGAAGTCGCAGCGATGAGCGTGGTAATCGAGGGTTTGAACCAGTGGTCTTTCGGCCCGGGCAGTTGGTTGGTGATCGGCCTGGGTATCGCGCTGGCGTACATAGTGTTCGGCATTGCCGGGTTCGGTACGGCGCTGGTGGCCGGGCCGGTGCTGATCCTGTTCATGCCGCTGTCGAAGATCGTGCCGCTGCTGGTGCTCCTGGATTTTGTCGCGGCCTTTGGCAACCTTCTGCCCTCGCGCAAGGATGTGGCCAGGCCGGAGTTGCTGCGCCTGTTGCCCTGCATGGCAGTGGGTTGCACCTTGGGGGTGATCTTCCTGCTCAACCTCAAATCCGATCTGTTGCTGCTATTGATGGGGTTGTTCATCAGTGCTTATGCCATCTACAGCCTGTGGGTGAAGGCGCGTCCGACCCAACTGGCGGCCGGCTGGGCGGTGCCGATGGGGATTGTCGGTGGGCTGTTTGGCGCCCTCTTCGGCAGTGGCGGCTTTCTATATGCCATCTACCTGAACAGCCGCCTGCCCAAGGATCCGGCGCGGGCGACCCAGAGCGCGCTGATCAGTTGCAGCACCGTGGTGCGCCTGAGCCTGTTCGCCCTGGCCGGGGTCTATGCCGAGTTGCCGCTGCTGCTATTGGCGCTATGCCTGTTGCCGGCGATGGCCTTGGGGTCGTGGATTGGCCGCCGGTTGACGATGAAACTGTCCCGGGAGGCTTTTGTACGCCTGGTGACCTGGCTGGTGCTGGCCAGTGGCGTTGCCTTGATCGGCCGTTACCTGAGCACTTGACCTGCTGGGGCCAGGGATTAAGCTGCGGGCCTTTGAATTCGTTCGCTGGCAGGCCGGCTCCTACAATTGATGACAGGAGCCGGCTTGCCGGCGAAAGCGTGAGTACCGTCCCCGCATGTTCCAGGCTTATCCATGAACTCCCAAAGCATCCTCGTCCCGAAAATTTCCACCCTGCCGGTGCACGAGCCCCGGGCCCGGGCGATCGTGCGCTGGCTGGTGCGCAAGAACATCGTCGAGGAAAGCCTCAGCACCTGCGGGCGCACGGGCAATCGCATGGGGCACGCCATTGCCGCCGGGGCACGGGAGGTGGTGCTGCGGCCAGAGGCGCTGCCCTTCGGCGAGCCGATCAATGGCCTGGAAATCATCACCAAGCGCTGCATCTATACCCCGGCCAAGGGCTTTCTCGAGGAAGCGGGCTGTGCCGAGTGCCGGCAGGAAATCGGCGAAGCGCTGTTCGAGAGCCTGGAAGACTGGATGCCAGGGCGTACCGACAACTTCACCTGCCCCGAATGCGGCCATGAAGATGACATCAACGGCTTTCTGTTTCTTCAGGAATGCGGTTTTTCCAACTTGGGCTTCATCTTCAACAACTGGGCCGAAGCGGGTTTTAAACAGAGCTTTATCGACGAGTTCGCCGACTGGCTGGATCAGCCGATAAGTTGGGTCAAGGTCGAGTTGTAGCGCGCGGATATCTCCATCTATCACTCCAGCGATATTAGCCAGAGTTTTACATTGAGCCCGGGTAGCTGTCTGAGTATAATGGCGCGCTTCCATTTTCCCGCCCGGGAGCCCCCGCGATGCTGCGTATCAGCCAAGAAGCCCTCACCTTCGACGACATTCTCCTAGTGCCCGGTTATTCCGAAGTACTGCCTAATGAAGTCAGTCTTAAGACCCGTTTGACCCGTGGCATCGAGCTGAATATTCCACTGGTTTCCGCCGCCATGGACACCGTCACTGAAGCCCGTCTGGCAATCGCCATGGCTCAGGAAGGCGGCATCGGCATCATCCACAAGAACATGACCATCGAGCAGCAGGCTGCCGAAGTGCGCAAGGTCAAGCGTTTCGAAGCCGGTGTGGTCAAGGACCCGATCACCATCGAGGCCGACGCCACCGTGCGTGACCTGCTCGAACTGACCAGCATGCATAACATCTCCGGTGTGCCGGTACTGCACAACGGCGACCTGGTGGGCATCGTGACTTCCCGTGACGTGCGTTTCGAAAGCCGTCTGGAAGTCAGCGTCCGTGAAGTGATGACGCCTAAAGAGCGCCTGGTCACGGTCAAGGAAGGCGCCGACAAGACCGCCGTCCGCGAGCTGCTGCACAAGCACCGCATCGAGCGTGTACTGATCGTCGACGACGCCTTCGCTCTCAAGGGCATGATGACCGTCAACGATATCGAGAAAGCCAAGGCTTACCCTCTGGCCAGCAAGGACGACCAGGGTCGCCTGCGCGTCGGCGCTGCGGTCGGTACTGGCAAGGACACTGGCGATCGCGTTGCTGCGCTGGTCAATGCCGGTGTCGACGTGGTGGTGGTGGACACCGCCCACGGTCACTCCAAAGGCGTGATCGACCGCGTTCGCTGGGTCAAGGAGAACTTCCCGCAAGTGCAGGTGATCGGCGGCAACATCGCCACTGGCGCTGCTGCCAAGGCCCTGGCCGAAGCTGGCGCCGACGCAGTCAAGGTCGGTATCGGCCCGGGCTCGATCTGCACCACCCGTATCGTTGCCGGTGTTGGCGTGCCGCAAATCAGCGCCATCGCCAATGTTGCAGCGGCGCTGGTAGGCACTGGCGTGCCGCTGATCGCCGACGGCGGTATCCGGTTCTCCGGTGACCTGTCCAAGGCCATCGTCGCCGGTGCTTCCTGCGTGATGATGGGTTCGATGTTCGCCGGTACCGAAGAGGCTCCAGGCGAGATCGAGCTGTTCCAGGGCCGCTCCTACAAGGCTTACCGTGGCATGGGTTCCCTGGGCGCCATGTCCCAGGCCCAGGGCTCTTCCGACCGCTACTTCCAGGACTCCTCCGCGGGTGCCGAGAAGCTGGTGCCGGAAGGTATCGAAGGTCGCGTGCCGTACAAGGGCACCCTGACCGCGATCATCCATCAGCTGATGGGCGGCCTGCGTTCTTCCATGGGCTACACCGGTAGCGCCAACATTGAAGAAATGCGCACCAAGCCGGAGTTTGTCCGCATCACCGGTGCCGGCATGGCTGAATCCCACGTCCACGACGTGCAGATCACCAAGGAAGCGCCAAACTATCGCGTAGGTTGATAGTGATCGCCTCCAGGCCAAGGCCCGGAGGCGATTGACGAATTTAGTAACCGGGGCTGTGTTTTTCAGCCCCGTGTCGTTTCTGAAATTAGACGAGACTGACCATGGCCCTCGACATTCACGCTCACCGTATCCTGATCCTCGACTTCGGTTCCCAGTACACCCAACTGATCGCCCGCCGTGTGCGCGAGATCGGGGTCTACTGCGAACTGCATCCGTTCGACATGGACGACGAAGCGATCCGCGAATTCGCTCCCAAAGGTGTCATCCTCGCCGGCGGCCCCGAATCCGTGCACGAAGCCAACAGCCCTCGCTGCCCGCAGGCGGTGTTTGACCTGGGCGTCCCGGTCTTCGGCATCTGCTACGGCATGCAGACCATGGCCGAGCAGTTGGGCGGCAAGGTCGAAGGCTCCGAGCTGCGTGAGTTCGGCTATGCCCGGGTTGATGTGGTCGGCAAGAGCCGCCTGCTGGACGGCATCGAAGACCACGTCGACGCCGACGGCCTGTTCGGCCTAGACGTTTGGATGAGCCACGGTGACAAGGTCACCAAGATGCCGGAAGACTTCCACATCCTGGCCAGCACCCCGAGCTGCCCGATTGCCGGCATGTTCAACGACGACCTGCGCTACTACGGCGTGCAGTTCCACCCGGAAGTGACCCACACCAAGCAGGGCGGTCGCATCCTGTCGCGCTTCATCCTCGATATCTGCGGCTGTGAAGCGCTGTGGACCCCGTCGAAGATCGCCGAGGACGCCATTGCCCAGATCCGTGCCCAGGTTGGCACCGACAACGTCCTGCTGGGCCTGTCCGGCGGCGTCGACTCCTCGGTGGTCGCGGCCCTGCTGCACAAGGCCATCGGCGACCAGCTGACCTGCGTCTTCGTCGACAACGGCCTGCTGCGCCTGCACGAAGGCGAGCAAGTAATGGCCATGTTCGCCGAGAACATGGGCGTCAAGGTGATCCGCGCCAACGCCGAGGAGCAGTTCCTCAATAACCTGGCCGGCGAAGCCGACCCGGAGAAGAAGCGCAAGATCATCGGCCGTACCTTCATTGACGTGTTCGATGCCGAATCCTGCAAGCTGGAAAACATCAAGTACCTGGCCCAGGGCACCATCTACCCGGACGTGATCGAGTCGGCTGGCGCGAAAAGCGGCAAGGCCCACGTGATCAAGTCGCACCACAACGTGGGCGGCCTGCCGGAGGAAATGAACCTCAAGCTGGTCGAGCCACTGCGCGAGCTGTTCAAGGACGAAGTCCGCCGTCTGGGCCTGGAACTGGGCCTGCCGTACGACATGGTCTACCGTCACCCGTTCCCGGGCCCGGGCCTGGGTGTGCGCATCCTTGGTGAAGTGAAGAAGGAATACGCCGACCTGCTGCGTCGCGCCGACCACATCTTCATCGAAGAGCTGCGCAAGGCCGACTGGTACCACAAGGTCAGCCAGGCATTCGTGGTGTTCCAGCCGGTGAAATCCGTGGGCGTGGTAGGTGATGGCCGTCGTTACGCCTGGGTCGTGGCCCTGCGCGCCGTGGAAACCATCGACTTCATGACCGCACGTTGGGCGCACCTGCCTTACGAACTGCTGGAAACCGTCAGCGGCCGGATCATCAACGAGATCGAAGGCATCTCCCGCGTCACCTACGACGTGTCGAGCAAGCCGCCGGCCACGATTGAGTGGGAATGATCGGGGCCGAGTGATCGGCGCTTGATCCATTCGCGTTAGCCAATGGCGATCGGGACCTTCGGGTGTCGATCGCCATTGTCGTTTCTGGGGGATTGCCTGCGGTACACATCGGCATTTGTGTTGCAGGACCTTTGGAAGCGGCGCTTTTTCGCCTTCCGGCAATATCACGTAAGACATGCTCGGCCCCTTGTCCTGGGCTTCTCTCTACCCTTGGATCTCCCCCGCCTGTTTTTGCTGTGGCTTGTTCGCGGCGGGGTTTGATCGGACGGTACAAGGTTGTCGGTTGACAACCTTGTGTGACTGGCGATACTGGAGGCTATGGATGGCTCGTGCAACTCATCCCAAGAAGGACATTGAAATGGCCCTGCGCTACGCCGAATGGCAGGGCTGGCGCATCGAGGTCGGCGGTGGTCATGCCTGGGGGCAGATCTACTGTCCGTACAACAACGAAGTGTGTCGCTGTGGCGAGTTCTCCATCACCAGCGTATGGCGCACGCCGAAGAACCCGACCCAGCACGCCCGGGCGTTATGCCGGGTGATCGATAACTGCACCCTGAACCAGCTGCGTGGAGCCAAGTCGCCGGCAGCCCGCAAGGAGTAAGCACCATGGAATACCTGTTCACCCTCAACTACCTGCTGCCGCTGGAGGGCTGTGATCCGCTGCAACTGGTGGAGCGCCTCGGTGCGGCGGGTTGCACCGACGTCCTGGTGGGCACCGGCCTGGCCGGGCGCCTGGCCCTGGAGTTCAGTCGCGAGGCCGAGAGCGCCGAGGCGGCGCTGCTCAGTGCCCTGGCGGATATCAAGCGGATCATTCCCGAAGCGCGGCTGGTGGAGGCCAGCCCGGATTTTGTCGGCCTCAGCGAGATCGCCGAGATCGTCGGCGTGTCCCGGCAGAACATGCGCAAGCTGATGCTCGGCCATGCCGACAGCTTTCCCCTGGCGATCCATGAAGGCAGCGCTTCGCTGTGGCACTTGGCGGAGGTCCTGAGCTGGCTGGACAGCAAGGGCGGCTACGCCCTCAAGCACCCGGTGATCGAGGTGGCGCGGGTGGCGCAGCAGGTGAACACCGCCAAGGAGTCGCAGCGCATCGGCCCCCTCAGCGGTGAACTGGTGGCCTTGCTGGGCTGATGGGGTATTCGCCTGGCAACCTAGCTCCGATACGGTCTACGCGTGGTTAGGTGCCAGGTTGCCTTGGCGATCATGAAGTCAGACGCTGATCTGGAGGAGGCTGTCAGGTTCAATATAGGGTGGGTTCTCGACGACCTTGAGCTTTATAAGCCGCAGGTCACTGCGTCCTGAAGCGTATTCCTTGGCTTGCTCCACGCTCAGGGCTTGCGGATCGGAAGTCATTCGGAACTTAGTTCCACAGCCAAGCAGGTATTCACCTTCCTTGATTCCAGAAATGAAATCGATAGGCGCGAATGCCATGCCAGGCGGGCACTCTATTTCAAGGATCAGCGGTGCGCCTGATAGCGGGATGAATTTCCCCAGCTCGTTGATATCGCTCGTAGTCGACATGAAGGCTTGATAGGTGAAGGTTCCTTCAAGGGCTTGAAGTAATGGAACGGAAAACTCCGCCTCTGATGTCATTCGAAACAAGGTGATGGTGTCTGTTGGCGTAGCGCCTATGAGCTTCTTGAGATGCGATAGGTCGCTAAAAAATCTTTCCAGAGGCAGGCCGGCCTTTAAGCGACCGTTGAGCTCAAAGGCATAGTCGCCCTCAGCGGTCTTGTAGCTTTTGCATACCCGCAGAATATCTACACCGTGGGGAAGAGTGTCCAGATGCGCCTTGAAGGCTTGGTGGTGGTTCATGAAGGTCCTTGTTGGCAGCTTGCAAGATGATTAAGCGACGCATCTGTGTGCGGACGAAGGCTATCTATTGGGTGCAAACTGCCGAGTCGGTGATTTTCAGGAGACAGTGTATCGAAACGGGATTCCGTGAAGCACCACCCTTATGGTGTCAAACCCGCTTGTCCGCTATTCGGGGCTGCTGTGCCGCGGGTGCGGCTGCACTGCCAGATAAACACAGAGCCTACGGTGGTGGAGCCTATTTTCGATTGTGAATGCGCAATGAGTTCGGTTTTCAATCTGCCATTGAATCCGTTGAACGTCGTTTGCGGCACTCTATCGCCGGCCTGCGGAAAGCTTACCGCCCATTCGTTGGAAGGAAGAAAGCCACGGGGATTGCTCAAGTCGCGGGAGAACAGGCGGGCAAAGGCTTGCCGGCGGCCTTCTCGATCAGGCGCATTGGGATGTTGGGTATCGAACAATGTGCTGATAGTGCTGCTTTCACCACCCACGATGAGGAATCTGGCTCTCAGTCCGTTTGTGCTGATAAATGCCAGGCGCATAGCATCCTGGAAGATATTCTGTCGGACTTGATGCATATCGACAGCCGAACTCGGCCATTTGAGTTCAATGGCGCCGTACCAGATAACTGTATTAAGCGAACGTCCCAGAAGGGCCAGATCTACCCGTTTTTTTGTGTTTCCCCAGTCGGGTGGTAGCTGGCTGGTTGCCGGAAGAAATTGACCTTGTGCGTTTATGATCTGGGCCGTGACGGACCGGGCGGAGTCTTCGCCGGATAACTTGTTGAGATTCTGAGCGGTTTGAAGTTGGTGCCACCCAGAAAGGCCTGAGGCAATTTTTGTAGCCAGTAAAGGTCGGTTCATCGCTGCTCCATGCAATGTGTAAGTAATCGAGTCAGCAAGCTCCCATGTGGTGATCTACAGAGGCCGGCAATTTACTGACATGGATAAGGTGTCCTGCAACCAGTGTCACTGATAGACGTATGCGTCCTCGGAGATGGTTGCTGAATCAGCGCCGCGCCACGTCGGAGAAGTAGAACTTGTCCAGGGTGTGCCGTGATTCGGTGTACTCGAACTGGCGCCCGTCCTGGAGAAAGGTCTGGTTGCTCACCACGATCACGTGGCTCTGGCCGTCCAGGTCGAGCAACTGCTGGTCGTCCTTGCTCCGCGGGCTGGCCTCGATGGTGCGTTGGGCGTAGCTGATGCTCAATTGCAGGGTTTGTTCGATGTAGGCATAGATCGACTGCTCGGCGATCTGCCGGTCCAGCCCTGGAATCAGATCGGCGACAAAGTGGTTGATGTCGAGAATCACCCGTTTGCCGTCAATGCGCCTGACCCGCTTGATCCGGGTGATCAGGCTGCCTTCTTCGGCTTGCAGATGGGCCCGCAGCGGGCCTTCGAGAGGAAACTGGCTGAACTCCACCACCTCGGTGCTGACGTCATCCCCCAGGCCTGGATAGGTTTCCTGGAAGCTGACGATGCCGCCCAGTTGGAACTCGATGGGATTGGGCGAGAGCACGAAGGTGCCCTTGCCGTGGATCTTCTGCGCGAAGCCGCGCTCCTGCAGCAGTTCGATGGCCTTGCGCACGGTGCCGCGGCTGGCCTGGTAGCTGTCCATCAGTTCGCTTTCCGAAGGCAGGCGGGCGCCACGCTCCAGACGTTCGGTGGTGATGCTGGCAAGCAGATCGCTGTAGATCTGGTTGTATTTGCTCATGGGATGGCTCTGCGCCGCGCTGTGCTCAAGGCAGGCACCTTAAGGGCTGCGCGGGGTATTTGTCCATGTACCTGGCAGGCCGGAGTCGGCTCGGAAAAGCACATTTCGAGCGTTGGCCAGAAGAAAAATCCAAACTCGTCTGTACGAGTTGTTGATTTAACTCGTACAGACGAGTAGTTTCCTCCTCGGCGTGCTGCCAATAACAAAAAACTCAGGTGGAAGAACGAGCATGAGCCACGACTATTCAACGATCGCCAGCGAGTTGCTGCACAGCCTCGGTGGCGCCGACAACCTCGAGCAGGCTGCCCATTGCGTGACCCGCCTGCGCCTGGCCCTGAAGGACCCGAGCCGGGTCGACAGCGCCACGCTCAACCAGATCGACCTGGTCAAGGGATCGTTCTTCACCGGCGGCCTGTTCCAGGTTGTGATCGGCCCCGGCGAAGTGGAAAAGGTCTATGCGGCGCTGCGTGAGCAGACTGGCCTTGCGGCCTCGACCATTGCCGATGTGAAGGACAAGGGCGCGCAGAAGACCCACGCCATGCAGCGCCTGGTGCGGGTGTTCTCCGATGTGTTCATGCCTATCCTGCCGGCCCTGATCATCGCCGGCCTGCTGATGGGGGTGAACAACCTGCTGGGTGCCAAGGGCATGTTCATCGAGGGCCAGACCCTGCTCGAGGCCTACCCGGGCCTGGACGGGCTGTGGAGCCTGATCAACCTGATGGCCAACACTTCCTTCGTGTTCCTGCCGGCCCTGGTGGGCTGGTCGGCAGCCAAGCGCTTCGGCGGCAGCGAGATCCTCGGCATCGTCCTGGGGCTGATGCTGGTGCACCCGGACCTGCTCAACGCCTGGAACTACGGCAAGGCCGTGGCCGGGCTGGATGGCCAGAGCCTGCCGTACTTCGACATCCTCGGCCTGTTCCAGATCGAGAAGGTCGGCTACCAGGGGCAGATCCTGCCGATCCTGCTGGCAGCCTATGTGATGAGCGTGATCGAAAAATGGCTGCGGGCCCGGGTGCCCAACGCCATTACCCTGCTGGTGGTGCCCATCACCACCATCGTGGTCACCGGGGTGCTGGCCCTGGCGATCATCGGCCCGGTGACCCGCCATCTGGGGATCCTGATCACCGAAGGCGTGGTCACCCTGTTCGACCTGGCGCCGGTGGTGGGTGGGGCGATCTTTGGCCTCCTCTATGCGCCGCTGGTGATCACCGGCATGCACCACATGTTCCTGGCGGTCGATCTGCAACTGATCTCCACCCAGGGCGGCACCTTTATCTGGCCCATGATCGTCATGTCCAACCTGGCCCAGGGCAGCGCGGCCCTGGCGGTGTTCACCATGAGCCGCAATGCCCGGGACCGCAGCATGGCTTCGACCTCGGCGATCTCGGCCTATTTCGGCATCACCGAGCCGGCGATGTTCGGCGTCAACCTGCGCTACAAGTTTCCGTTCTATGCCGCGCTGATCGGTTCGGCCCTGGGCAGCATCTTCCTCTCGCTGAACAAGGTCCAGGCCTCGGCTATCGGCGTCGGTGGGCTGCCGGGGTTCATCTCGATCATTCCGCAATACATCCCGATGTTCGTGATCGGCATGGTCGTCGCCCTGGTGGTGCCTTTCGTCCTGACCTGCGGCCTGAGCCTGAAGATCATCCGTCCCGGCTACCGAGTGGCCTGACCGGCCCTGCAGGAGCCGGCTCGCCGGCGAATGCCCTCGCACTTTCCAAAGGATTCCCCCATGCAAGACTGGCAGCGTTCGGTGATCTACCAGATCTACCCGAAAAGTTTTCACAGCCACCAAGGGCAGGCCACCGGCGACCTGCTGGGAGTGGTAGACAAGCTCGACTACCTGCACTGGCTGGGGGTCGATTGCCTGTGGTTGACCCCGTTCCTGCGTTCGCCGCAACGCGACAACGGCTATGACATCAGCGACTACTACGCCATCGATCCCAGCTACGGCAGCATGGCCGACTGCGAATTGCTGATCGCCGAGGCCGGCAAGCGCGGGATCAAGCTGATGCTGGACATCGTGGTCAACCACACCTCCATCGAGCACGCCTGGTTCCAGCAGGCGCGCAGCAGCCTGGACAACCCCTACCGGGACTTCTACATCTGGCGCGATGAGCCCAACAACTGGGAGTCCAAGTTCGGCGGCTCGGCCTGGGAATACGAAGCGCAGACCGGGCAGTACTACCTGCACCTGTTCGATCACACCCAGGCCGACCTCAACTGGGACAACCCCCAGGTGCGTGCCGAAGTCTTCAAGATGATGCGCTTCTGGCGGGACAAGGGCGTCGGCGGCTTTCGCCTCGACGTGATCAACCTCATCTCCAAGCCTGCGGACTTCCCCGAGGACCAGAGTGATGGCCGGCGCTTCTATACCGATGGCCCGAACGTTCATGAGTACTTGCAGGAAATGCATCGGGAAGTGTTCGCCGGCCATGACCTGGTGAATGTCGGCGAGATGTCGTCCACCCGCCTGGAACACTGCATCCGCTACTCGAACCCGGAGTCGAAGGAGTTGTCCATGACCTTCAACTTCCATCACCTGAAGGTGGATTACCCCAATCAGCAGAAGTGGCTGCGAGCCGATTTCGACTTCCTCGAGCTCAAGCGCATCCTCTCCGACTGGCAAACCGGCATGCAGGCCGGTGGCGGCTGGAATGCGCTGTTCTGGTGTAACCACGATCAGCCCCGGGTGGTATCGCGCTTTGGCGACGACGGCGAACACCGTGTGGTGTCGGCGAAGATGCTGGCCACCGCATTGCACCTGCTGCAGGGCACGCCCTTTGTCTATCAGGGCGAAGAACTGGGCATGACCAATCCGCATTTCCAGCGCATCGAGCAGTATCGCGACGTCGAGACCCTGAACATCTACCGCCTCAAGCGCGAGGCCGGTGAAGAGCCGCAGGCCATCATGGCGGCGATCCAGCAGAAGTCCCGGGACAACGGGCGTACGCCAATGCAGTGGAATGCCGGGGCCAATGCCGGTTTCAGCAGCGGCACCCCCTGGATCGAGGTTGCGGCCAATGCTGGCCAGATCAATGTCCAGGTACAGCTCGACGACCCGCAATCAGTGCTGCACCACTATCGCCAATTGATCGCGTTGCGCCGTGAGCAGGGTTTGATCCAGCACGGCGTCTATCGCCAATTGCTGCCCGAGCATCCGCAGGTCTGGGCCTACGTGCGGGAAGGGCAGGGCGAGCGACTGCTGGTGGTGAGCAACTTCTACGGTTCGCCGTGCGAGGTTGAATTGCCGCTGGAGGTCATCGAGCCGGGCATGCAGCAGCGCCTGCTGATCAGCAACTACCCGGGGGATGGCGCCCGCAGCCGGCATTTGCGGCTGCGGCCCTATGAGTCCTTCGTCCTGCACCTGACCGACTGCTGACAATCCTCGCAGAAGCTGCCGGGCGGTTTGCCTCTGCCGTGAATGCGCTGTTGCAGATACAGCGCAGGGCTTCGTTCGTCGGCAAGCCGGCTTCTGCGGATCGAAATATCACAATAAAAATAATGGGGTGGCTTATGAAAACAACAATAAATCGCGGCCTGGCGGCGTCCTGCCTGTGCCTGGCATTGCCCTTTCCGGCCCAGGCCCTGGAGTTCGCCGGCTACCTGCGCAGCGGCCTTGGCACTTCGGTCAACAGCGGCCCGCAATCCTGCTTTCAGCTACCCGGCGCGCCCTCCAAGTACCGCCTGGGCAACGAGTGCGAGCAGTACGCCGAGCTTGAGCTGCGCCAGGACCTGTACACCCTGGAGGACGGTTCGGTACTCAGCGTCGACGGCATGGCCTCGCTCTACAACCGCTACGACCGCAACCTGACTTTCCAGGGTGAGAACGGCTCGGCGCGCATGCCGCAGATGTACGCCCAGTGGTCGAACCTGCCCAGCCTCAATGGCGGCTCGCTGTGGGCCGGGCGCCGTTACCACAAGCGTAACGACATCCATATTTCCGACTTCTACTACTGGAACCAGAGCGCCACCGGCGGCGGGGTCGAGGACGTGCGCATCGGCGATCTGAAATACAGCTACGCCTTTTCCCGCAAGGACAACCTCTACCAGAAGCAGGCCGTGAGCCGTCACGACTTCAACGTTGCCGGCTTCCAGACCAACCCCGGCGGCGAGCTGGAGCTGGGCCTGAGTTACCTGGAAAAGCCCGATCGCCGTGGTGCCCACAATGGCTGGGCGATCACCACCCAGCATGTGCAGAAAGACTTCTTCGGTGGCAAGAACAAACTGGCCCTGCAATACGGTGAGGGGCCCGGTACCGGCCTGGGCTACACCGGCAATCCCTACCTGGATGACGGCAACAAGAGCTATCGCCTGGTGGAGTTCTTCGATTGGCAGGTCACCCCGCGCTTCGGCGGCCAGGTAGAGGCGGTCTATCAGAAGGACATTCGCCCCGACGGCCAGGACCAGAACTGGATCTCCCTGGGTGTGCGCCCGGCCTATGCCATCACCGAACAGTTCAAGCTGGTGACCGAGTTTGGCCACGATCAGGTGGAAGCGCCCGGGGGCACGCGCAAACTCAGCAAGTTCACCTTCGCGCCCACCTGGTCGCCCAAGGGGCCGGAGTTCTGGGCGCGGCCCGAGGTGCGCCTGTATTACACCTATGCCAGCTGGAACGAGGCCGCCAAACGCGCGGCCAACGAACTGGCGGCCGGCTCCGCGCTGTCCGACAGCGGTGTATTCGGCACCGCCCGACACGGTGCGAACGTCGGTTTGCAGGTCGAGTACTGGTGGAAATAAGCGATGCTGTCGGGGCTCGCGCTCCATCGGCACTTCAAGGAATCATTAGCAGGTGACGTCATGGCCATAACCCAACCCTTGCAATTGCTCGCGCCGCTGTCCGGGGTGCTGCTGCCCCTGGACCAGGTTCCGGACCCGGTGTTTTCCAGCCGGGTGATCGGCGACGGCGTGTGCATCGACCCGACTTCCCAGACCCTCTGCGCACCTCTGTCCGGGGTGATCAGCAACCTGCAGCACAGCGGCCATGCAGTGAGCATCACCGGTGAACAGGGCCAGCAGGTGCTGATGCACATCGGGCTGGACACGGTGAACCTCGCAGGCAAGGGCTTCACCTGTCTGGTCGAGGAGGGTCAGCAGGTCTCGGCAGGCCAGCCGCTGATCGAGTTCGATGCTGATTATCTGGCCCTGCACGCGCGCAGCCTGTTGACCCTGATGCTGGTGGTCAGTGGCGAGGCGGTGACGGGACTGGTGTCCGACAGCCTGCTGGTGGAGCTGGGACAGCCGGTGTTGCAGATCGAGCCCGCCTGCGCAGAGGAAGGGGCCAAGGTCGAGGGCGCTGAAACTGAGGCGCTGTTTTCCAAACCGCTGATCCTGGGCAACCCCCAGGGGCTGCATGCACGTCCGGCGGCGTTGCTGGCCCAGGCCGCCAAGGGCTTTGCCGCGAATATCTGCCTGCACCGGCGCCAGGACTCGGCCAATGCCAAGTCCCTGGTGTCGATCATGGCGTTGCAGACGGTGCAGGGCGATGTCTTGCAGGTCAGTGCTGCGGGTGCGGATGCCGAGCAGGCGATCCAGGTTCTGGTGGAGCTGCTGGCCTCGGGTTGTGGCGAGAAAGTCAGTGCTGCGGCGCCGAGTCCTGAGCCAGTAGCGGCGCGGGATGAGTCGTTGGAGACGGTTCTGCGGGGTGTCTGTGCGTCACCGGGTTCGGCGGTCGGCCAGGTGGTCCATGTGGCTGAGCAGCGCTTGCAGATAAGCGAGTGGGCGGCGAACCCGCAGCAGGAGCGCGAAGTCCTTGAGCAGGCCTTGCGAGAGGCGGTGCGGGGCCTGCAACAGCTGCGGGACAATGCCCCGGGTGAAGCACAGCAGGAAATCTTCCGCGCCCACCAGGAACTCCTCGACGACCCGAGCCTGTTGCAGCAAACCGAAGCCCTGATCGTCGCCGGCAAGAGCGCCGCCTTTGCCTGGAACAGTGCCATCGAGGTTACCGCCGAGCTGTTCAAGGGCCTGGGCAGCACGCTGCTGGCTGAACGCGCGGTGGATCTGGCGGACGTCGGCCAACGGGTGCTCAAGCTGATTCTCGGGGTGCAAGAGCATGCCGTGAGCTTGCCGGACCAGGCCATTCTGATTGCCGAGCAACTGACGCCCTCGCAGACCGCCAGCCTGGACACGGCCAAGGTGCTGGGGTTTGCCACTGTCGGCGGCGGCGCCACCAGCCACGTGGCGATTCTCGCCCGAGCCCTGGGCCTGCCGGCGATCTGTGGGCTGTCGCCCCGGGTCCTGTCCCTGGCCAACGGCACCCGGGTGCTGCTGGATGCCGATCGCGGAGAACTGCATACGGACCCTGACCCGCAACGCTTGCAGCAACTGGAGTCCCTGCGTCAGCAGCAACGCCTGCGCCAGCGTCAGGACCTGGCCCAGGCGGCGCAACCGGCGGTGACCCGCGATGGTCATCATCTGGAGGTCACGGCCAACATTGCCTCTCTGGCGGAGGCCGAGCAGGCCATGAGCCTGGGAGGCGAGGGCGTCGGCCTGTTGCGTTCGGAGTTCCTCTACCAGGACCGCAGCCACGCCCCCAGCCTGGAGGAGCAGGCTGAAACCTATCGGGCCATCGCCCAGGCCCTGGGCCCTGAGCGCAATCTGGTGGTGCGCACCCTGGACGTGGGCGGCGACAAGCCCCTGGCCTATGTGCCCATGGACAGTGAAGCCAACCCCTTTCTCGGCCTGCGTGGCATCCGCCTGTGCCTGGAGCGCCCCGAACTGCTGCGGGAGCAGTTCCGGGCGATTCTCGCCAGCGCCGGGCAGGCACGCCTGCACATCATGTTGCCCATGGTCAGCCAGCTGGCGGAGCTGCGTCAGGCGCGGCAGCTACTGGATGACGAGGTTCGGGCCCTGGGCCTGGCGGAAAGGCCCAAGTTGGGCATCATGATCGAGGTGCCTTCTGCGGCCCTGATGGCAGACCGCTTTGCTCCGGAGGTGGATTTCTTCTCCATCGGCACCAACGACCTGACCCAGTACACCCTGGCCATGGACCGTGATCATCCGCGCCTGGCCAGTCAGGCCGACAGCTTCCACCCGTCGGTGCTGCGCCTGATCGCGCGAACGGTGCAGGCCGCCCATGCCCACGGCAAGTGGGTCGGAGTCTGTGGTGCACTGGCGTCCGAAACCCTGGCAGTGCCGCTGTTGCTGGGCCTGGGGGTGGACGAACTGTCGGTGAGCGTGCCGTTGATTCCGGCCATCAAGGCCCGGGTACGCGAGCTGGATCTGAGCGAATGCCAGGCGCTGGCAGCTCGGATCATCGATCTGGAGGACGCGGTTCAGGTACGTGAATACCTGCACAAGCAGCAAGTCGCAGCCGATTCACTGGTTCTGGAGAACTGAAAATGTTCGAGAAATTGCAACGCGCGTTCTGGAAAGCCCTGACTCCGGACCTGATCCCTGATCAGCCGAAGGCCCCCAGGGCCAACGGCAATGTTCTGAATGACGCAATGCTGGCGGCGCTGGGTGGCAGTGCCAACATCAAGAGCCAGCAACCCCTGGCCCTGACCCGCCTGCGCCTTGAGCTGCATGATCCGCAACTGCTGGACAGCAGCGCCTTGCGCGTGGCGGGGGTACCGGCGGTGATGCCCCTGGCCGGTGGCGTGGTGCATCTGCTGCTGGGATTGCAGGGCTGAGGGGGCTGTTCGCCGGCCAGCCGGCTCCTGCAAGAGCAACGGGCTTGCCAGCGAGCAGACTCTCGAAAACACCCATCGTTTCCCCGTATCGCCTGCGTCCCGTCGCCGCGCCGGCCTTACTGTTTCTCAACTGCGGGTGTATCGTATTCGCCTTTTGCGGGCCTGGGCCCGCGGCTGATACGTGAGGTAGTTGAGTCCATGTCCTTTACCCGTCGACAAATACTCGGTGGTCTGGCCGGTCTGGTAGTGGTGGGCGTGGGGGCGGGCGGCGCATCGCGTTATTGGCTGGGAAAGATGGCTGACGCCGAGGCGGGGCACGATTACGAGCTGATCGCCGCGCCACTGGACGTGGAGCTGGTGCCGGGGCACAAGACCGAGGCCTGGGCCTTCGGCCCTTCGGCGCCGGGTACCGAACTGCGGGTGCGGCAGGGCGAATGGCTGCGGGTACGCTTCATCAACCACCTGCCCGTGGCCACCACCATCCACTGGCACGGCATCCGCCTGCCCCTGGAAATGGACGGCGTGCCTTACGTCTCGCAACTGCCGGTGCTGCCCGGCGAATACTTCGACTACAAGTTCCGCGTGCCGGATGCCGGCAGCTACTGGTATCACCCCCATGTGAACAGCAGCGAAGAACTGGGTCGCGGCCTGGTGGGCCCGCTGATCATCGAAGAACGCGAACCCACCGGCTTCAAGTACGAGCGCACCCTGAGCCTGAAAAGCTGGCACGTGGATGAAGAGGGCGCGTTCATGCCCTTCAGCATCCCTCGGGAGGCGGCGCGCGGTGGTACGGCCGGGCGCCTGTCCACCATCAACGGTGTGTCCCAGGCGGTGATCGATCTGCCGGCCGGGCAGATCACCCGGGTGCGACTGCTGAACCTGGACAACACCCTGACCTACCGCATCAACATCCCGGATGTCGAAGCGCAGATCTACGCCCTGGACGGCAACCCCATCGAGCCGCGCCCCTTGGGCAAGGAATACTGGCTGGGCCCGGGCATGCGCATCTGCCTGGCGATCAAGGCGCCGGCGGCCGGTGTGGAGTTGTCCCTGCGCAACGGACCGGTGCGCCTGGGCACTTTGCGCTCGGTGGCCAACAACGACGCGCCCACCCAGTGGCCCGCTGCCTTGCCGGCCAACCCCGTGGCCGAGCCGGATCTCGACAACGCCGAGAAGCTCAACTTCAATTTCGAATGGGTTGGCTCGGTCTCGGTGAACGTGGACAATGGCAAGCCGCCTAGCCTGTGGCAGATCAACGGCCAGGCCTGGGACATCACCGACAAGACCTGCGCCGACCGCCCGATTGCCACCCTGAAAAAGGGCAAGAGCTACATTTTCGAATTGAAGAACATGACCCAGTACCAGCACCCGATCCACTTGCACGGCATGAGCTTCAAGGTCATCGCCTCGAACCGCAAGAAGATCACCCCCTACTTCACCGACACCTACCTGCTGGGCAAGAACGAGCGTGCCCGGGTCGCCCTGGTGGCGGATAACCCGGGGGTCTGGATGTTCCACTGCCACGTGATCGACCACATGGAAACCGGCCTTATGGCCGCCATCGAGGTGGTGTGATGCGCCAGATACGCCCGGCGCCGATCATCGACCGCAGCCGCGACCAGGACTTCATGCGTGAAGCCCTGGCCCTGGCCGCGCAGGGCGCTGCCCTGGGCGAGGTGCCGGTTGGCGCGGTGCTGGTGCTGGATGGGCAGGTCATCGGCCGTGGCTACAACTGCCCCATCAGCGGCAGCGATCCCAGCGCCCACGCCGAGATGGTGGCGATCCGCGAAGCGGCCCAGGCGGTGAGCAACTATCGCCTGCCCGGCAGCACCCTGTACGTGACCCTTGAACCTTGCAGCATGTGCGCCGGGCTGATCGTCCATTCGCGCATTGCCCGGGTGGTGTACGGCGCACTGGAACCCAAGGCCGGCATTGTGCAGAGCCAGGGGCAGTTCTTCACCCAAGGGTTTCTCAACCATCGAGTGCTGTACGAGGGCGGAGTTCTGGCCGAGGAGTGCGGCACGGTGCTGAGCGAATTCTTCAAGGCGCGTCGAGCGCGCTGATCTCAAACCGGTTCGCGGCCTACACAAAACCGTAGGAGCCGGCTTGCCGGCGAA
>NZ_VYKE01000073.1:0-27671 GCF_032424515.1 Pseudomonas sp. JV245A | reverse complement strand
GGCTGGCCGTTGCGCGGTTCGCCGGCAAGCCGGCTCCTACGGAACCTCCTTGCAGGAGCTGGCTTGCCAGCGAAGGCGACCTCACGGGCACCTATGCCGGCAAGGAGGCGCCATTCAGGCATTGCAGAGGCCCGGGGTTGTGGTATTTGATGGTCGCCCCAATGGCCGGAAATGCCCTGGCCAGCCCTCTAGCACAAGGATTCCGCCCATGAGCTATCGCATCCTCGGCCATTCCGGTCTCAAGGTTTCCAGCCTGACCCTGGGCACCATGATGTTCGGCGAGCAGACCAGTACCGAAGACTCGCTGCGTATCATCGACAAGGCCTGGGACCAGGGGATCAACTTCATCGACACCGCCGACGTCTATACCCAGGGCCGCTCCGAGGAGATCGTCGGCGAAGCCATTGCCAGCCACCGCCATGAGTGGGTGCTGGCGTCCAAGGTCGGCTTCGGTCCGGTGGACGGCGTGCCCAACCGCAGCGGCCTGAGCCGCAAGCACATCTTCAACGGCATCGAGGCCAGCCTGACCCGCCTGGGCACCGATTACCTGGACATCTACTACCTGCACCGCGAAGACCACAACACGCCTCTGGAGGTGAGCATCTCGGCCATCGGCGACCTGTTGCGCCAGGGCAAGATCCGCTACTGGGGCCTGTCCAATTATCGCGGCTGGCGGATTGCCGAGGCGATTCGAGTCGCCGACCAGCTGGGGGTGGACCGCCCGGTGATCAGCCAGCCGCTGTACAACATCGTCAACCGCCAGGCCGAGGGCGAGCAGATCACCGCCGCCCGCGCCTATGGCCTGGGCGTGGTGCCCTACAGCCCCCTGGCCCGTGGTGTGCTCAGCGGCAAGTATGCGCCGGACGTCACCCCGGACGCCGCCAGCCGCGCCGGGCGCCAGGACAAGCGCATCCTGGAGACCGAATGGCGGGTCGAATCCCTGCGCATCGCCCAGCAGATCCAGGAATACGCCCAGGGGCGCGGGGCCGGGATCGTCGAGTTCGCCATTGCCTGGGTACTGAACAACCAGGCGGTGAGCTCGGCCATTGTCGGCCCGCGCACTGAAGCCCAGTGGGACGCCTACACCCGGGCCCTGGAGGTGAAGATCAGCCCTGAGGACGAAGCCTTCATCGACGCGCTGGTGACCCCGGGGCACGCCTCGACACCCGGCTTCAATGATGTCGGCCATTTTGTCTCCGGACGTTTTGCGCACCTGGGCTAAACACGGGCCCTGGCCGCGCAAACCCAGCGGCCATCGCAGTCCGGCCTTTCCCTGGAAGGCCGGGCCGCGCCACAAACGAGAAATTTTCCCGCCGGGGTGTCGCAAACAGAGCAAAAATCCCGGGGCAAACCCTCTATATTCCCCCTCGCTCCACTCTCCCCTTCTTTTTGTGCATCCCGAGCGTTCGGGTTCTACGAGGACTGCGTGTCTAAAGGTATTGCGTTATCGGTTCTGGCGTCGGTGCTGTTTGCCGTCATGTATTTCTACACCTCGCTGCTGGCGCCCCTGACCGGGGTGGAGATCTTCGGCTGGCGGATGTTGCTGACCCTGCCCTGCATGACCCTGTTCATGCTGCTGGCCGGTGAATGGCATCGGGTCGACGAGGTGCTGCGACGGGTACGCAGCAAGCCCGTGCTGGGCCCGGCGCTGCTGCTGTCGTCGGCGCTGGTCGGGGTGCAGCTCTGGCTGTTCATGTGGGCACCGCTCAACGGCCACAGCCTGGATGTATCCCAGGGCTATTTCCTGCTGCCGCTGACCATGGTCCTGACCGGACGCATCGTCTATGGCGAACGTCTGTCGCGGCTGCAGAAGCTGGCAGCGGTGCTGGCCTGCATCGGCGTGCTCAACGAGCTGTACCAGGTGGGCAGCTTTTCCTGGGCGACCCTGGTGGTGGCCCTGGGCTACCCGCTGTATTTCGTCTTGCGCAAGCGCCTGGGCACCGACCACCTGGGCGGCCTGTGGGTGGACATGGCCCTGCTGATGCCGGTGGCGCTGTGGGTGGTGCAGAGCGGCGAACAGGGCATTGCCGTGGTCGCGGCCCAACCCTGGCTGTACCTGCTGATTCCCGTGCTGGGGGTGATCAGTGCCTCGGCGCTGGTGTGCTACATCATTGCCAGCCGCTTGCTGGCCTTCAGCCTGTTCGGCCTGCTCAGCTATGTGGAACCGGTACTGCTGCTGTTGGTGGCGCTGCTGCTGGGGGAAAGCATCAAGGCCGGGGAATGGCTGACCTACGTGCCGATCTGGCTGGCGGTGCTGGTCCTGGTGCTCGAAGGCGTGCGCCATCTGCTGCGCCAGCGCCGGGGCTGAGCCCGGCTGCGGGGGTATCTCGCGTGCATCAAGGCCTGCAGTACGGGCTCAGGGCTTGATCTGCTTCAGTTCGTTGAGCAGGGCCAGCAAGGCTTGCATCTTGTCTTCGCCGAACTGCTGCTGGATCTTCTGGTAGTTGATTTCCATGTCGCCGCTCATGGATTCGAAACAGGCCTGGCCCTTGTCGGTCAGGGTGATGAACAGGCGGCGCTGGTCTTCCGGAGACTTGCGCCGGCTGACGTACTGGTCGCGCTCCAGGCGGGTCAGCACGCCGGTCATGCTCGGCGGCAGGATGCAGGCCATCTTCGCCAGCTGATGGCTCTCCAGCTCGCCGTTCTGGCGCAGGATGCGGATCACCCGCCATTGCTGTTCGGTCAGGTCGTGCTGGTTCAGCGAGGGACGGAAAAACGCCATGGCGGCCTCACGGGCCTGCAACAGGGTCAAGGTCAGGGAAGGTCTGGGTGTGTTCATCGAGGCGTCGGTCAGGGGCTGGGAATCGGGGGCGAAACATTAACACATTCACAATCGCCAACCGACAGGCAAAATAAAGCCCGACCAGAAACCTCCTGATCGGGCCTTGGACTCAAGCGTGCCGGGGCTTACTCGGTGGCGAGTACGCCACGACGCACCTGGTCGCGTTCGATCGATTCGAACAGTGCCTTGAAGTTGCCCTCGCCGAAGCCATCGTCGCCCTTGCGCTGGATGAATTCGAAGAACACCGGGCCCATCAGGGTTTCCGAGAAGATCTGCAGCAGCAGGCGCTTGTCGCCGGCTTCCGAAGAACCGTCCAGCAGGATGCCCCGCGATTGCAGCTCGTTGACCGGCTCGCCGTGGTTCGGCAGGCGCCCTTCGAGCATTTCGTAGTAAGTGTCCGGTGGCGCGGTCATGAAGCGCATGCCGATCTTCTTCAGGGCGTCCCAGGTCTTGACCAGGTCGTCGGTGAGGAAGGCCACGTGCTGGATGCCCTCGCCATTGAACTGCATCAGGAACTCCTCGATCTGCCCGGCGCCCTTGGACGATTCCTCGTTCAGCGGGATGCGGATCATGCCATCCGGAGCGGTCATGGCCTTGGAAGTCAGGCCGGTGTACTCGCCCTTGATGTCGAAGTAGCGGATCTCGCGGAAGTTGAACAGCTTCTCGTAGAAGCCGGCCCAATAGGCCATGCGCCCGCGGTACACGTTGTGGGTCAGGTGGTCGATGATCTTCAGGCCCGCGCCCTTGGGGTTGCGGTCCACGCCTTCGAGGAACACGAAGTCGATGTCGTAGATCGAACTGCCCTCGCCGAAACGGTCGATCAGGTACAGCGGCGCGCCGCCAATGCCCTTGATCGCCGGCAGGTTCAGTTCCATCGGGCCGGTTTCAATGTGAATCGGCTGGGCGCCCAGTTCCAGGGCGCGGTTGTAGGCCTTTTGCGAATCCTTGACCCGGAACGCCATGCCGCACACCGACGGGCCGTGCTCGGCCGCGAAGTAGGAAGCGACGCTGTGGGGTTCGTTGTTGAGGATCAGGTTGATCGCACCCTGGCGATACAGATGCACGTCTTTGGAACGATGGGTCGCGACTTTGGTGAAACCCATGATCTCGAAGATCGGTTCGAGGGTGTTGGGGGTAGGCGATGCGAATTCGATGAATTCAAAGCCCATCAGGCCCATTGGGTTTTCGAAGATATCTGCCATGGTTGGCGCCTCATCATATTTTTAGAATTAACGGATCGTTAGTTGCTAGCAATGCTGAGGAGGGACGGTGGCGCACAGGAGATACCGCGCACGCTGCGGGCGAGGAAGTCACCATAGATCAGTTGAAACCCGAGAATCTTCATTTCGACCCTGTCTTACAGGCTGGGGGGCGAGGCTTCTGCTGCCAGAAGACTTTATTATTGTATGCGTAACCGGATTCTACACAGCGTAAAAGCCTTTGTCCGCATTCTCTATAAAATCGCCTTTTTTGCCCCGCCCGCAAGGGGTTTGTTGCACTGGTAGATACCGCCGAGAATCAGCGCCCCGCCCAACCCCATCACCGGGCTCAACTGTTCTCCCAGCACGAGCGCGCCGAGGATCACCGCCGTCAGCGGATTGAGGGCGATGAATACACCGCAACGGGTGGCACCGATCCGCCGCAAGCCGTCGTAATACCAGATATAGGCCAGCGCCGAACCCAGCACGCCCAGGTACAACAGGCTCAAGCCCTGGGCCAGGTTCAGGCGAGCCACCGCCTGCAGGTCGAACTCGCCACGGATCAGGGTGGCGGCGCAGAGCATCAGGGTGCCCAGGAGGATCGAGCAGGTCACGGTTTGCAATGAGCCCAGGCTGTGGTTCAGCCCCCTGGAGAACAGCGAGTACACGCCCCAGCCCAGCACGCAGCCAAGAATCAGCAGGTCGCCTTGCCAGCTCCCGGCCTGCGCCGCCAGGGCCGAAGGGTCACGGCTGCAGATCACCAGGGCCGCGCCACAGAGGCACAGGGCAATGCCCAACAGCTTGCGCCGGCCCAGGCGCTCCTTGAACAGCGCCCAGGACGCCAGGGCAATCACTGCCGGGTTCAGGGCCACGATCAACGATGCCCGAGAAGCCTTGACCTGCTCCAGGCCGAGGAAGAAACACAGGTTGTAGAAGAAGATCCCGAAGAACCCCAATAGTGCCAGTTGGCCGAACTGCCTGAGGCTGGGCCGCACCAGGGGAATGCGCGCCACGGCCATGAAGCCGAGCAAGGCCAGGCTGGCCAGCAGGAACCGCAGGCTGGCGGCCAGCAAGGGCGAGAGCCCGCCGGCCAGGTAGCGCCCGGCAACGAAGGTGCCGCCCCAGATCATGGTGACTGTCGCCAGGCGGCCATACACCGCCAGGTCCCGGTATTCGCCCGCGAGGGGGCCGCTGATATTGCTTTCACTCATGGTCAAGACGCTCTGAGGCAATGGGTTTGTACTGCACGACCATTTTTTGTCTAATGCTTGATCATCGTAAAATGAGCTTTTACTCATGACCCTGACCCAGCTGGAGATCTTTTCCCTGGTGGCCGAACTCCAGGGCTTTACCAGCGCCGCCACGCGCCTGGGCATCACCCAGTCGGCGGTGTCTCATGCCATCAAGTCACTGGAGCAGGAGCTGCAGGTGGACCTGTTTCGCCGGCACCAGGCCCAGGTCGAACTCACCGACATCGGCACCCAGTTGCTGCTGCGCGCCCGGGCCATGCTCGGCCTGGCGGCGACCCTGGCCCAGGAAGCCGCGGATGCCCGGGGCATGAAGCGCGGCACCTTGCGCATCGGCTCGTTCGGCCCCACCTCGTCGATCCGCCTCCTGCCCCGGATTCTTCACGACTACCGCCGCGAATATCCGGACATCGAAGTGCATATCGACGAAGGCCCCGATCGCCAGGTCCTGCAATGGCTGGAAGAACGACGGGTGGACCTGGGCTTCGTGGTGTTGCCCCAGGAGCGCTTCGACACCGTGCCTGTGGTCGAGGACCAGTTGCTGGCATTGATTCCAGCCAGCCACGCCCTGGCCAGTGAAGCGCAACTGCGCCTGGACCAACTGTGCCATGACCCCTTCGTGCTCACCGAAGCCGGCTCGGCGGAGCTGGTGTCACGCCTGTTCATCGGTGCCGGCCTGCGGCCCAATATCCGCTACCGCAGCACCCAACTGCTGAGCACCCTGGAAACCGTGGCCCGCGGCGATGCCTTGAGCATCGTTGCCGAGTTGTCCCTGCCCCAGGCCGCGGACTCGCGCTACACCAGCCGCCCCCTGGAGCCTGCCGTGCGCCGCCAAGTGGGGATCGCGGTGCTCGACCGACGCCAGGCGTCGCCGGCGGCCCTGGCCTTCATCCAGC
Organism: Pseudomonas sp. JV245A; assembly: GCF_032424515.1. Classification (NCBI taxonomy): domain Bacteria; kingdom Pseudomonadati; phylum Pseudomonadota; class Gammaproteobacteria; order Pseudomonadales; family Pseudomonadaceae; genus Pseudomonas; species Pseudomonas sp. JV245A. The sequence continues at coordinate 21,547 of NZ_VYKE01000073.1, read as the reverse complement.
ACGCGCAGCGCCTTTATCGCCGGTAAAAGCCGGCTATCCTGCGATGATCAAGACAGCCGCAGGGGCCATGCCCCCCGGTGCCATCCTCCCCCTCGCCCGCCCACAGGTCCGATCCATGCCCCTGACCGCCAAAGGTCCATTGAAGCGCTCTACCCGTACCTTCTGGACATTGCTGGCCATGCTTCTTCCCATCGGGCTCGGCGCCCTCATCCTCTACGCCCAGGCCGAACGAACACTGATGCACAGCAGCCTGGAAACCGCCGAAGAGGCCATCCGCCAGTTCGACCTGATGCTCGATAACACCGACATCGCCGCCAGGGCGCTGCTGCCCCAGGTGGGCCGCGATTGTGATGAAGTCCGGCAACTGGCCCTGCGCGAACAGGTCACCCGCCGGCCGTTCGTGCGCTCGACCAACCTGGTGTGGCGCAACAACAACTATTGCAGCTCCCTGCTCGGCAGTTTCGCAGTCCCGCTCAACCCCCTGGACTACGTGGACGGCCGCCTCTGGCTGATGAGCGGCAACCCTGTCACCCCCGATACGGCCCTGCTGGTCTATCGCTGGAGCGAGGGCGATCGCGCCGCCCTGGCCACCATCGACGGCTATCACCTGACCAATGCCCTGCGCCTGATCAGCCGCTTCGCCGACCTGCAATTGCAGGTCGGCGGGCATTGGCTGTCCAGCGACGGCCGTGTCCACGAGGGCAGCCCGCCACTGGCGGCCGTGGCCAGCCAGCAACTGAGCTCATCGCGCTATCCCTACAGCGTCAGCTCGGGGTTTCCCGAGGGCGACGTGTGGAGCTACATGAAGAGCCAGTACCCGGCGCTGTTCAGCCTGCTGGTGTTTTTCGGCGCGGCGGCGGGCGTACTTGCCCACTGGCTGCAAAAGCGCTCCGCCTCCCCCACCCACGAGCTGCAACGGGCACTGGGGGCCCAGGAGTTCATTCCGTACTTTCAGCCGGTGGTGCGCGGGGACACCCTGGCGTGGGCCGGCATCGAAGTCCTGATGCGCTGGCAGCATCCGAAAGAGGGGCTGGTGCGCCCGGACCTGTTCATCCCCTTCGCCGAGCATTCGGGGCTGATCGTGCCCATGACCCGCTCGCTGATGCAGCAGACCCAACAAGCCCTGGCGCCCCATGCCGCGCACTTTACCGACGGCTTCCATATAGGTATCAACATCACCGCCAGCCATTGCCACGACCTGCAGTTGCTGGAGGACTGCCGGGAGTTCCTCGCCGGCTTCCCCCCAGGCAAGGTGATCCTGGTGCTGGAGTTGACCGAACGCGAACTGATCGAGCCCACGACCACCACCCACCAGCTATTTGCCGCCCTGCACGAACTGGGTGTGATGATCGCCATCGACGACTTCGGTACCGGGCATTCCAGCCTGGGTTATCTGCGCCAGTTCAATGTGGATTATTTGAAGATCGATCAGAGTTTCGTCGCCATGATCGGTGCCGACGCACTGTCCCTGCATATACTCGACAGCATTATCGAACTCTCGGCCAAACTCGATCTGGGCATTGTCGCCGAAGGTATTGAAACTGCAGAACAGCGGGATTATCTAGCAGCTAAAGGGGTGGATTTCCTGCAAGGTTATTTATTCGGACGGCCCATGCCCAGTGCCGAATTTGTTGCAGCCCTGGCGCGCCATTAAATAGCCATACCCGAACAAAAAGTGCTGGATCTAACAACTCGGGGCTTGCACCAATTTGAATCAATTGATCAATTTCGCATTTGACAAGAACAACCTGATTTACTCTTGATGCATTAACTACTACAATTTTTCCCGCCTGTACAAGATTCACAGGTAGGCCACTTAATCGAGCCTTAATCGGCTCATGGCTTATAGCTTTGTTTGTGGTTTGTATCAGCCAAATAGACTATTGGAGTGAAGATATTGTCCAGACTTGCTGAGTTTCGTGCTGCAGAAAAAGCACTTCAAGAACAGCTCGCGCAGCTTGAATCCCTGAAAAACGACGCCGGACTCAAGAAGGAAATCGAGTTCGAAGAAAAGCTCCAGGCCCTGATGAAGTCCTACGACAAGAGCCTGCGTGACATCATCGCCATCCTTGATCCCAACCAGGGCAAGGCCGGCCTGCCACAGGCCAACGCCCCCAAGCAGCGCCGTGCCCGCGTGGTCAAGGTCTACCAGAACCCGCACACCGGCGAACTGATCGAAACCAAAGGCGGCAATCACCGCGGCCTGAAGGCCTGGAAAGAACAGTACGGTGCCGCCACTGTGGATTCCTGGCTGCGCGCTTGAACAAAGCCGCACCCCGAAAAAGGCCCTGCATATGTAGGGCCTTTTACATTGAATAAGAAAATTCTTATTACGACTTGCATCTAAGGGAAGAGCCGAGCGAGATCCCACCCCTCTCCCTAGCTGATACATCGTGCAATAACGTCTGATTCCCAAGCAACTTCAGGCTTAATGCCTTTTCGCTAACGAACGGGTAACCCGCAGAAAGCGAACCGATTGGTTCAGATTTTTCCTTAAAGTTTAAGGCCGTTTCGTACAGCGAGTATTTCATCCTGGCTCTCGGCAAAAGCCGCAGCCTGGCCAGCGTATGAAAGTACATAAGCCTTATCCCCATTCAGTGCCGCCACCAATGTTTGCGAGAGCACATGCCGGCCATTCTGGGTAATGGTGCAAGTAGTCTCCAGCGCCTCGAGACGACTCAACTGCGCGGCATGAATCTTGTTACAGACACTCTGATAACCGCCCTGGGCAAAGTCCTTTTGCACCGACTTGCGCATCTCCAGCAATACCCCCTGCAGATTGACTACATGCCCACTGTCCACCTGAGTCATGGTCAACTCCATGACCATGAGTGGATTGCCAGCGGTATCGCTCTTGACCGCTCTCTGCCGGGACACCTTGGCGGCCTCTTCGCCTTCTTGGGCCGGCAGCGGTTCCACCGTCCAGCCCTGGGGCCAGGTCACTTGCGGCTCGGCCTCTGCAACACCGGCCAGCGCCAGTAGCAACAGAGCTGCGGCGCGGAACTTAAAAGACTCGATCATGCGTTTGCACACTGAGGTAAAGGGGCCTGGAAGTCTGAGCCCGGCGCCAGGAATGGGCAATAGATCAGGAGCTTTGGGTTTGGCGCCAGCCGACCCACTTGCGTATCATTGCCCGATCCCAAGGATGTCCGAACCATTGCCAGCCAAGGCTGCTTGCCCCGGCAAGCAGTCTTGGCCGCACTTTCTTCTGGAGGGCCCATGAGCCTCAACGAACTCAATACCTTTCCCGGCGTGACCGCCCAACCGGATGCGGCCACTGCCCGTTTCGTGTTCAACCACACCATGTTGCGCGTCAAGGACATCACTCGCTCCCTGGACTTCTACACCCGGGTCCTGGGCTTTTCCCTGGTGGAAAAACGCGACTTCCCTGAAGCCGAGTTCAGCCTGTACTTCCTGGCCCTGGTGGACAAGGCACAGATCCCGGCAGACGCTGGCGCACGAACCGAGTGGATGAAGTCGATTCCCGGCATTCTCGAACTGACCCACAACCACGGCACCGAGAACGATCCAGCCTTCGCCTACCACAACGGCAACAGCGACCCGCGCGGCTTCGGCCACATCTGTATCTCGGTGCCGGACATCGTCGCCGCCTGCGAGCGCTTCGAAGCCCTGGGCTGCGATTTCCAGAAGCGCCTGAACGATGGCCGGATGAAAAGCCTGGCCTTCATCAAGGACCCGGACGGCTACTGGGTCGAGATCATCCAGCCAGCACCGCTGTAAACCTATGCAGGTGCGAAGCCGGCCTGTGTAGAAGCTGGATTGTCAGCACTTCCTTTCTCAAGGGCGGCGCAAGACCCAGCGGCCACTTCAGCGACAAGCCGGTGCCTGCCGGCACAGCAATAAAAAACCCCATGAGCCAGGCTCATGGGGTTTTGTTTTTCTAAGCGACCGATCAAGCCGGTGCTGAGGTACGGATCAAGTGATCGAATGCACTGAGGGAAGCCTTGGCGCCCTCGCCCACGGCTATCACGATCTGCTTGTAGGGCACCGTGGTGACGTCACCTGCAGCAAATACCCCAGGCAGCGAAGTCTCGCCGCGGGCATCGACGATGATCTCGCCACGAGGCGACAGCTCGACGGTGCCCTTGAGCCAATCGGTGTTGGGCAACAGGCCGATCTGCACAAAGATGCCTTCCAGGTCCACCGTGTGGAACTCGCCCGAATCACGGTCCTTGTAGGCCAGGCCGGTGACCTTCTGGCCGTCACCCTTCACTTCGCTGGTCAAGGCGCTGGTGATGACTTTGACGTTGGGCAGGCTTAAGAGCTTGCGCTGCAACACCGCATCCGCCCGCAGCTTGCTGTCGAACTCCAGCAGGGTCACGTGGCTGACGATACCCGCCAGGTCGATGGCCGCTTCGACACCGGAGTTGCCGCCGCCAATCACCGCCACACGCTTGCCCTTGAACAGCGGGCCGTCGCAGTGCGGGCAGAAGCACACGCCCTTGGCCTTGTATTCCTGCTCACCCGGCACGCCCATCTCGCGCCAGCGGGCACCGGTAGCCAGGATCACCGACTTGGCCTTGAGGCTGGCGCCGCTTTCGAACTGGATCTCGTGCAAGCCGCCGACTTCCTTGGCCGGCACCAGGGCACTGGCCCGCTGCAGGTTCATGATGTCGACGTCGTACTGCTTGACGTGCTCTTCCAGGGCGGCGGCCAGCTTCGGCCCTTCAGTTGCCTGCACCGAGATGAAGTTCTCGATCGCCATGGTGTCCAGCACCTGGCCACCGAAACGCTCGGCAGCCACACCGGTACGGATGCCTTTGCGAGCGGCATAGATGGCTGCCGAAGCACCCGCTGGACCACCGCCGACCACCAGCACGTCGAAGGCCTCCTTGGCGTTGAGTTTCTGCGCCTGCTTCTCCACCGCACCGGTGTCGAGCTTGGCGAGGATTTCCTCCAGCCCCATGCGCCCCTGGCCGAAGTTCACGCCATTGAGGTAGACACTGGGCACCGCCATGACCTTGCGTTCATCGACTTCGGCCTGGAACAACGCGCCATCGATGGCCACGTGACGGATGTTGGGGTTGAGCACCGCCATCAGGTTCAGCGCCTGGACCACGTCCGGGCAGTTCTGGCAGGACAGCGAGAAGTAGGTTTCGAAATTGAACTCGCCCTTGAGCGAGCGGATCTGCTCGATCACCTCGGCACTGGCCTTGGATGGATGGCCACCTACTTGCAGCAGGGCCAGCACCAGGGAAGTGAATTCGTGGCCCATGGGAATACCGGCGAAACGCAAGCTGATATCACTTCCCGGGCGATTCAACGAGAACGAAGGCTTGCGCGCGTCGCTGCCGTTATCGAGCAAGGTAATCTGGTTGGACAGACTGACAATGTCTTTGAGTAACGCGAGCATTTCCTGGGATTTCGCACCGTCGTCGAGGGAGGCTACGATCTCGATCGGCTGGGTGACCCGTTCCAGGTAAGACTTCAACTGAGCTTTAAGATTGGCGTCCAACATACGGGCGATCTCCTGTTTTGATTCGGTAGAAAAAACAACGCCCGAGCGAATCTCGCCCGGGCGTTGTTTGAGGGCGGTGCAGCTGACTTAAGTGCGGATCACCGCCCTTGGGTAATGCATGGACTTAGATCTTGCCGACCAGGTCCAGGGACGGAGCCAGGGTGGCCTCGCCTTCTTTCCACTTGGCTGGGCAGACTTCGCCTGGGTGAGCAGCGACGTACTGAGCGGCCTTGATCTTGCGCAGCAGCTCGGAAGCGTCACGGCCTACACCGCCGTCGTTGATTTCAACGATCTTGATCTGGCCTTCAGGGTTGATCACGAAGGTGCCGCGGTCAGCCAGACCGGCTTCTTCGATCAGCACATCGAAGTTGCGGGAGATGGCCAGGGTCGGGTCGCCGATCATGGTGTACTGGATCTTGCCGATGGCTGGCGAAGTGTTGTGCCAGGCAGCGTGGGCGAAGTGGGTGTCGGTGGAAACGCTGTAGATCTCGACGCCCAGCTTTTGGAACTCGGCGTAGTTGTCGGCCAGGTCTTCCAGCTCGGTTGGGCACACGAAGGTGAAGTCAGCCGGGTAGAAGAACACGACAGACCATTTGCCTTTCAGATCGGCGTCCGACACTTCGACGAATGCGCCGTTTTTGAATGCGGTAGCTTTGAAGGGTTTAACTTGGCTGTTGATGATAGGCATCGTTGACTCTCCATCAGTGGTTGAGAACATTGGGTGAAAACTTGATGGGGAGAATCCTAACCAATGAATCGCCCCTTGGCTCATTGGCAAACCTGATGCTGCCGATTGGTTTTGACTATCAGCCAACAGTATTAATAGAAGAAACCTTAATCTACTGCTGTACCGGCTTCTCGCCGATGCGCGCCATGCCCATGAACGGGTTGGCCTCGACGTAGCGCATGGCGGACTGCATGTCCTTCCAGCCGACATAGCTCATCATTGATTTCAGATCCCAACCGCTGCGGTGCGCCCAGGTGGCGAAGCCCCGGCGCAGGGAATGGCTGGTGTAGTGTTCGCCAGCGATACCGGCACGCTCCAGGGCTTGGCGCAGCAACGCGATCACGCTATTGGCATGCAACCCCTGCTCGCTCAGGCGCCCCCAGCGGTTGATGCCGCGAAACACCGGCCCGCGCACCAGCGCCGCGCTGTTGATCCACTCGATATAGGCCTGCACCGGGCACAGGCGCAGCAAGGCCGGGGTGTGAAAGGTCCGCCCAAGGTTGTCACGGTCGCTCTTGCTGCGGGGCAGGTAGAGGCTGATGCCCGACCCGGCCACCGCTTGCACATGCTCGATCTGCAAGCGGCACAGCTCATCACTGCGAAAGCCGCGCCAGAAGCCCAGCAAGATCAGCGCCCGATCACGCCGGGCACGCAAGAGATCCCCCTGGCGCTGTTCAGCTGTGGCTCTCGCCACCTCCTCATCTAGCCAGGCGACAACCTGTTCCAGGTGCTGCAGCTCCAAGGGTTGCGCCTGTTTTTCCTGTACCGGGTGCAGCGCACGGATGCCCTTGAACACCTGGCGCACCACCGGTGCCTTGGTCGGGTCGGCAAAGCCCTGGCTGCTGTGCCACTGGGCCAGGGCCGACAGGCGCAACCGCAGGGTATTGATCGACAGCTCACCGGCATAGGCGGCCAGGTAGCGGGCCACGCTTTCGGCCGTAGCCGGAAGGAAACCGCCCCACTGCACTTCGAAATGCTCGATGGCCGCCCGATAGCTGCGACGGGTGTTGTCGCGGGTGGCGGCTTGCAGATAACGATCCAGCTCGCTCATGGCAGCTCAACTCAGGCAAATGTACGGCGATGGCTGGCGAAAACCGCCCTCAGCGCCTATCACACGGGGTAATACCATAATATCCCATGTCAGTTTCAGGCTTTTGATAATTTCACATCTGCTGTACAATTCAATGTAATTACATACCACGTAACACAGTACTAAATCGTCGGAGGATGCATGGCTCGCGGAGGCATAAACAAGGCGGTGGTGAAGAAAGCGCGTCAGGCGATTCTTGCCCGCGGCGAACACCCCAGCATCGATGCAGTACGCATCGAAATGGGCAATACCGGCTCGAAAACCACCATCCACCGCTATCTCAAGGAGCTGGATGACGGCGCCAGCCGGCGTGACAGCGGCCCTGCACCCCTGGACCAAGAACTGGGTGAACTGGTGGGGCGCCTAGCGCAACGTCTGCAGGAGCAGGCCCAGGAACCCCTGGAGCAAGCCCTCGCCCACTTCGAAGAACAGAAGCAGGTGCTGGAACACCAGTTGAACGAAGCCCACCAGCTTCAGGAGCAGTTGCAACAGCAGTTGCAGATTCAGGCCAGCGCCCTGGCCGGGGAAAGCGCCGCCCTGCAAGACACTCGCTCCATGCTGCAGAGCGAACAGACCCGCAACGCCGAACTCAACCAGGCACTCAAGGGCCTTGAGCTGCGGCTGGAGGACAAGGAGCAGCAGATCCACTCCCTGGAGGAAAAGCACCTGCATGCCCGGGACGCCCTGGAGCACTACCGCGCGGCCAGCAAGGAACAGCGCGAACAGGAGCAGCGCCGCCACGAAGGGCAGCTGCAACAGATCCAGATGGAGCTGCGCCAGGCCCAACAGAGCGCGCTGGTACGCCAGGACGAGATCACCCAACTGCATCGCGATAACGAGCGCCTGCTCAGCGAACAGCGCGCCATCCACAAAGAGCTCAAGCAAGCCCAGGATGCCGCCAGTAAGAACTCGGCGCTACAGGCCCGCCTGAGCGAACAGGTCGCCCGCCAGGACAGCGAAAGCACCCTGCTCCAGGAACGCCTGCGCGTTGCCCAGGAAGAAGTTCAGGCACTCAAGGAACAAACCAGGAAACAGGCTCGATCGAGCAAGGAGATGGAGTTGCGCGCCACCAAGGCCGAGGCCGGCCTGGAGGCGTTGCGCCTGGCTGCTGCCACCAAGGCCCAGCCAGACGCACCTGCGAAGGCTTGATCAGCCCGCGACAGGCGTACGCATGGTGACGAACTCTTCGGCGGCCGTCGGGTGCACGCCGATGGTTTCGTCGAAGTCGCGCTTGGTCGCCCCCGCCTTCAGGGCAATTGCCAGGCCCTGAACGATTTCACCGGCATCCGGGCCGACCATGTGGCACCCCAGGACCTTGTCGCTGTCGGCGTCCACCACCAGCTTCATCAGGGTGCGTTCCTGGCAGTCGGTCAGGGTCAGTTTCATCGGCCGGAAGCGGCTCTCGAAGATCTGCACCTTGTGCCCCGCTTCTCGCGCCTGCTCTTCGGTGAGGCCGACGGTACCGATGTTCGGCAGGCTGAACACCGCCGTAGGAATCATCTGGTAATCCACGGGACGGTATTGCTCGGGCTTGAACAGGCGCCGAGCCACGGCCATACCCTCGGCCAGGGCCACCGGCGTCAGTTGCACGCGGCCGATGACATCGCCAATCGCCAGGATCGACGGCTCACTGCTCTGATACTGCTCGTCCACTTCGATGAAACCGCGCTTGTCGAGCTTCACGCCGGTATTCTCCAGCCCCAGGTTGTCCAGCATCGGCCGGCGCCCGGTGGCATAGAACACACAATCGGCGGCCAGCTTGCGACCATCCTTGAGGGTGACCTCAAGACTGCCGTCGGCCTGCTTGTCGATGCGCTCGATGTCGGCATTGAACTGCAGGCCCAAACCACGCTTGGTCAGCTCCTCCTGCAAGTGCTTGCGCACTGCGCCGTCGAAACCGCGCAGGAACAGCTCACCGCGATACAACAGCTGGGTATCGGCGCCCAGGCCATGGAAGATCCCGGCAAACTCCACCGCGATGTAGCCACCGCCCACCACCAGCACGCGCTTGGGCAGCTCCTTGAGGAAGAAGGCCTCGTTGGAACTGATGGCATGCTCACGCCCCGGGATATCCGGGATCTGTGGCCAGCCGCCGGTGGCAATGAGGATGTGCTTGGCGCTGTAGCGCTGGCCGTTGACCTCTACCTGGTGCGGATCGATCAGCTTGGCGTGGCCTTCATGCAGTGTCACGCCGCTGTTGACCAGCAGATTGCGGTAGATGCCGTTGAGGCGATTGATTTCGCGATCCTTGTTGGCGATCAGGGTCGCCCAATCGAAATTCGCCTCACCCAGGGACCAGCCGAAACCCGAGGCCTGCTCGAAGTCTTCGGCGAAGTGCGCGCCGTACACCAGCAGCTTTTTCGGCACGCAGCCGACGTTGACACAGGTACCGCCCAGATAGCGGCTTTCAGCGACCGCGACCTTCGCGCCAAAACCCGCCGCGAATCGCGCGCAGCGCACACCGCCGGAACCGGCACCAATTACATAAAGATCAAAATCGTAGGCCATTTCACTCTCCCAGGCAGGCTGACAAGCATAACCGCAGATGGCGATCGGGTCAGCGCAGAGGTCTACATAAGGGCGACAAATGAAAAAGCCACCCGAAGGTGGCTTTTCCGAAAAACCCGTGCAGCGGCTATCAGTAAGCCTTGCCGGTCTTGTAGAAGTTCTCGAAGCAGAAGTTGGTTGCGTCGATGTAGCCTTCGGCACCACCGCAGTCGAAACGCTTGCCCTTGAACTTGTAGGCCATCACGCAACCGTTCTGCGCCTGCTTCATCAGGGCATCGGTGATCTGGATCTCGCCACCCTTGCCCGGCTCGGTCTGCTCGATCAGGTCAAAGATGTCCGGAGTCAGAATGTAACGACCGATGATCGCCAGGTTCGACGGTGCGTCTTCCGGCTTTGGCTTCTCGACCATGCTGTGAACGCGGTAGATGTCGTCACGGATCATCTCGCCAGCAATCACGCCGTACTTGTTGGTTTCCTGCGGATCGACTTCCTGGATGGCCACGATCGAGCAGCGGAACTGCTTGTACAGCTTGACCATCTGGGTCAGTACGCCGTCGCCTTCGAGGTTGACGCACAGGTCGTCCGCCAGCACCACGGCGAAGGGTTCGTCACCGATCAGCGGGCGGCCAGTCAGAATGGCGTGGCCCAGGCCTTTCATTTCGGTCTGGCGAGTATAGGAGAACGAGCACTCGTCCAGCAGCTTGCGGATACCGACCAGGTATTTCTCCTTGTCGGTGCCCTTGATCTGGTTTTCCAGCTCGTAACTGATGTCGAAGTGGTCCTCGAGGGCGCGCTTGCCGCGGCCGGTCACGATGGAGATTTCATTCAATCCGGCATCCAGCGCTTCTTCAACGCCGTACTGGATCAGTGGCTTGTTCACCACCGGCAGCATTTCTTTAGGCATGGCTTTAGTCGCTGGCAGGAAGCGAGTACCGTAACCGGCTGCTGGGAACAAGCATTTCTTGATCATATGAGTCCTTAAAAAGGCTGTGTGTACGAGTTTCGGCGCAGTCTAATGAGGGCGCGAGCGCCTTACAATGCCCCGCGCTGGCTAACCGCTGCCATCATAGAGAAATAAAGTGCCGGATAGTTCCGCAGCATCCTCCAGATAGCCTGCCAGGTAAACCTCCATCACCGCGCAGCGCTTGTAAACCGGCACCTGCACAGGGTTGCCGGAATGCCCCAGGCATCGACCAGGCACACCCTCGACTCAACGGCCAAGGCGGGCCATCCGGACTCCATGATGGCACCGTTTTCGCCCTGGCGATGTTCACCCGCAGGCACCACAACTCCCTCACCCAGAGGGGCTGCGGCACTTTTGCAGACCCGCGGAGGACTAAGGTGACGTGCTGTACCGAAATGGCCATTAGCTATAGCATCGCCACTGGCATGCACGGCCACTTCACCCCCTCCCCCTCAGATGACGAAATCCCCCATGAACAGACTTTTCACTGTTACCGCAGTACTGGCCCTGAGTGGATGTGCCACCGCCTCCAATACCTACCTGGCCAATGGCGAACAAGGCCTGAGCATCGATTGCTCTGGCGAGGCCAGCTCCTGGGCCAGCTGTTACGAGAAAGCCGAGGCGTCCTGCGCCGGCACCGGCTATCGGATCGTCAGCACTGTCGGCACGCCCGCCACCAAGGAAAGCGACAAGACCCTCGGCGTCGATGTTGGCAACTATAAAAGCCGCAGCGTGGTGGTGGTCTGCAAGTAGAAGGCGCACGCCCTCTACATATGAATTTCGGCGAACTTGATGCCCAGGCCACGAATGGTTTCGATCAGGTCGTCGAGACGGCAGAAAGATTCCACCTCGTCGCTGTCGTCCACCAGAAAATAGCTGCGCCCGGCGCTCTTCTTGAAAAACACAATCCATTCCCCTGAATTGGCCGGGTTCTGGATCACGTGGGTGGCAGAGATCAAGCCCTCTGCATGCTTTGCCCTGACATCTTCCCGCTTCATGCTTTCTCCCAAAAAATCGATGCCGCCCAGGCGTGAGCCCGGGCGGCACCGGCAACAATGGGCGCTAGTTTATCGGATGCCCTGGCCTATCAGCACGCCTTCTACCGTCTGACCGTACAAATTCACCCCATCATTGGCGTGGAACTTGACCCGGGTCTTCTCGATGGAACCCTCCACCAGGCGCGGGTCCTGCGGCCGCTCGTGGCTGTTGACGAACGCCGCCACGTCCCAGGCCTGCTGATCGCTCAGGCTGCCGCCCTTGCCCAGAGGCATGTTGTGCTTGATGAAGGACGCCGCAGTATTGATCCGGTGCATTCCTGCCCCCCAGTTGTAGGAATCTTTGCCCCAGAGTGGCGGCATCACGTAATCCGCACCGGCCTTCTGGCCCTGGCCGTTGTCACCGTGGCAAACCGCACACTGCGCCTGATACACCGCCGCACCCTGCTTGAGGTCGTAGCCTTTGGCGGGCTGCGCCACGTCGGGATACCCGCGCCCGGGCAGCTCGACGCCCAGCGGCGCCTTGCTCGCCAGCCAGTAGGCATACACCGACAGCGCGGTAATCTGCGGACTGTCCGCCGCCGGCGGCTTGCCACCGTTCATGCTGAACTGAAAACAGCCTTGCAGGCGCTCGGCAAAGGTATTCACCTTGTCGTTCTTCTTGCGATAGGCCGGGTACATCGGGTACGCGCCCCACAGTGGCGCCGAGTTGGCCAGGCGACCCTGATCAAGGTGGCAATTGCTGCAATTGAGGCCGTTGCCAACGAACTGCGGCGCCAGGCGCTTGGTATCGACGAACAGGGCGTAGCCTTCGCGTACCAGCTTGCCGTAGGCATTGTCCGGCAGCTCGCTTTCAGCCGGCGGCTTGAAGTACTCGACATGGGCGGAAGCGCTCGGCGCCGGGATCTGCGACTGGTCCTCCATGGCGATGGTGGCCGCCTGGACCTGGATCGCGAGCAGGCTCAGCAGCGCCCCTGGAATCAATAGTTTCATGGGCGCGTCTCCTGGGAGTTCAAGGTTGCAAAGTAGTCCGCCACGGCAGCCACTTCTTCGGCGCTCAGGGATTTGGCGATGTGCCCCATCAAGTCATTGGGGTCGTTGTGGCGGGTACCTTCACGCCAGGCGTTGAGCTGTGCCACCAGGTAGCTGGCAGGCTGCCCGGCCAGGGGTGGGAAGGCGGTACCGACGCCCACGCCACCCGGTCCGTGGCAACTGACGCACTCGGGCACTTGCCGTTCCCAGGCACCACGCAGGGCCAGACGCTCACCGACACCGGTGGCCACCTGGCTACGGCTGACAGGAACCAGCTTGGGCGCAGGCATGGCGGCCAGGGTCGTGGTGACCGCGGTGATTTCCTCTTCACTCAAGGCCTTGGCCAGGGGTTGCATCACAGGGCTGGTGCGGGCGCCGCTGCGAAAGTCGTGCAACTGCTTGCCCAGATAGCCCGCCGGCAACCCTGCAAGACGTGGAAACCCGGCCGGAGCCAGGCCCATGCCATCGGCGCCATGGCAGGCCAGGCAAGCCGTCGCCCCCGGCTGGGCGCCTCCCTGGGTAAAGACTTTCTGCCCCTCCACGGCATGGGCAGTTTGAACCAACAGCAGCATCAGGCCACTCAATAGCATTCGATCCAGTGGGATCATATGGACTCCATTATTCTAGTTATATGCTTAGACCCGCATGGCATAAGCACACAAATAGTAGGTCAATTGATCCACCGGGACAACGCGAAATTGCCCCCACGCCTATCGAATACCGAACAGCAACACAAGGTTTTACCAGGCGAAAAAAAGCGGCTAATCGCCGCAGTGCAACAAGGCTTCTACCCACGCAAAAGCAGCCCCGGGCCGCGCTTGGTGGCGCTACCCGGGGCCTGGGGCAAAGTCTGGAGAAGGGATGCAAGCGGGTAACCGGGGCCTGTCACCCGCATGGAGCAACGGCTTAGCCGGAGATACAGTCTTCACCGGCCTTGCGCACATCCTGAGGGCGCAACGGGTTGTTGCTCAACTGTTCGTGCAGCTTGATGCTGCTGCCACCGGAACGCGCCTCAATGTAGAACACCGCAGCCGGGGCCGGCGACAGGCTCTGGGGCACTAGTACCCGAAAGCCATCCTTGTGTGGCTCGACCTGCAGCGCGCCGCGGCTGCCGGAGAGCTTGTCGGCCAGGCACTTGGCGTATTCCTGAGGCTTCTTGCCGGAAATCACGCTCAGGGTTGGCGGTGTCTGGTTGATGTCCGAGACGCTTGCGCAACCGCCGATGGCCAAGACCAGAACCCACACCCAGCGCTTCATATAAAAATCTCCAATAAAGTCCCTCCGACAGCAAAGGCGCTGTTTTTCTCCGGAGGCACGGCTTTATCGCCGATAAAAATCCAAATAACTGTTTTAAATTGTCAAAGCTCGACGCCGGGGCCGAATAATACTCCTTTGGGCCTGATAAACTGCGCCACCGCCCACGCAAACGTTTTTTGCTTTTGTAGCTATAGCCCTTCTGGAGGCGCCCATGAAATTCATCCACCAGCGCGAGCACCTGAACGAAGACGATATCGTCGTCATCGAATGCTCCCAGGTCTGCAACATTCGCCTGATGAGCGACGCCAACTTCCGCAGCTTCAAGAACGGCGGCCGTCACACCTATCACGGCGGCGCCTTCGACAAGTTCCCGGCAAAGATCACCGCCCCCAGCACCGGTTTCTGGAACATCACTATCGACACCGTCAACCGGCGGCCCATCAGCGTGACCCGCAAGCCGAACCTGACGCATTCGATCCGCATCATTCGCCGCTCCAGCTCGAAACTGCGCTAAGCCCTCCTCTCGCGACAACAGGTAGCCCCGTGCCCCAGACCACCAAGTACGTCATCAAATACAAGCTCAACGGTGAGCGCCGCTTCGAATTCGCCCAGCTGCAGACCGGCTCCGAGGAAGAAGCCCGGGCCGCCCTCGAGGCGCTGCATGGCCAGTCCGACGATGTCATCAGCGACGTCAGCGTCAGCAAGGCCTTGTAGAGCGCCGCTGCGCACCACCGATTCAAGCGCAAGCAACGGAGTGTTCGGCGGCCAACCGTGCCGCAGACTGGCCGGGTTCCCTACCGCCCCAGGACACTCCCGCCATGCCTGCCCCCTCGCTACACGATCGCCTGCAACAACTGGATTGGGCCCGCATCGAGCAGGCCCTCGACCAGGACGGCTGCGCCCGCCTCGAAGGCCTGTTGACTCCAGCGCAATGCCAGGCCCTGAGCCGGCTTTACCAGAGCCCCGAGTTGTTTCGCTCGAAAGTGATCATGGCCCGCCATGGCTTTGGCCGTGGCCAGTACCAGTATTTTGGCTATCCGCTGCCGGAGCCCGTGGCGCAATTGCGCCAGTTGCTCTACCCGCGCCTGGTGGACCAGGCCAACCGCTGGAACCGCCTGATGAATATCGACGCCCAATACCCGACGCAACACGCCGCCTTCATCCAGCGCTGCCACGACGCCGGGCAGATGCGCCCGACGCCCTTGCTCTTGCAATACGGCCCCGGGGACTACAACTGCCTGCACCAGGATCTGTACGGCGAGCACGTATTCCCCTTGCAAGTGGCCTTCCTGCTGTCGCAGCCGGGAAGCGACTTCAGCGGCGGTGAACTGGTGCTCACCGAACAGCGCCCACGCATGCAATCGCGGCCGCAGGTCATTGGTCTGAAGCAGGGTGATGGGCTGGTTTTCGCCGTGCATCATCGCCCGGTAGCCGGAGCGCGCGGGCACTATCGGGTGACCTTGCGCCACGGTGTCAGCCGCGTTCACAGTGGCCAGCGCCATACCCTTGGAGTGATTTTTCACGATGCACTGTAATGATGACGGCCCAGCCACCCTCGGGCTGTTCAGTGACAGCGACCTGCAGCAGCCTGCCCGCGTCGAGGTCCTGGGCCCAGAGTCCCGGGTCTTGCGCGGCTTCGCCCTGCCCTGGGTCAAAACGCTGCTGCCGCAACTCGATGCCGTGCTCGCCGCTGCGCCCTTTCGCCAGATGCAGACGCCCGGCGGCTTCACCATGTCGGTGGGCCTGAGCAGTTGCGGGCAACTGGGCTGGACCACCGACCGCAGCGGCTACCGCTATAGCCCCATCGACCCGCAAAGCCAGCGCCCCTGGCCAGCACTGCCCAAGGTGCTCCAGGAGCTGGCCGAAGCCGCAGCCGAGGCGGCCGGCTTTCCCGGGTTCGCCCCGGACTCATGCCTGATCAACTGCTACCGGCCGGGGGCAAAGATGTCACTGCATCAGGACAAGAACGAGCGCGACTACTCGGCCCCTATCGTGTCCCTGTCCCTGGGCCTGCCGGCGATTTTTCTCTTCGGCGGCCGGCAGCGCAGCGACAAGAGCCAGCGGGTCGCGCTGCTGCATGGCGATGTGGTGGTCTGGGGCGGCGTCGACCGCCTGCGCTATCACGGAGTGCTGGCCCTCAAGGATGGCCACCACCCGCTGTTGGGCCAGCAACGGATCAACCTGACCTTGCGCCGGGCCGGCTGAGGTTGAGAATTCAAGCGCAAGCCCCGGAGTGCCGAACGGCCCCGCCTTGGTTAATCTGGCCGCCACCGCTTACCGAGTACCGACCATGACCGCCTTGTCGCGCAAGCACCGCATCGAACAGGACCCCCGCTGGCAAGCCGTGCTCAAGCGCGATGCCAGCGCCGACGCCAGCTTTGTCTACGCCGTGCGCACCACCGGCGTCTATTGCCGCCCCAGCAGCCTGTCGCGCTTGCCCAAGGCCGAGAATGTCGAATTCTTCGACAGCGCCGAGCAAGCCGAAGCCGCCGGCTACCGCCCGAGCAAGCGCCTGGCCAGTGACCAGACCCAGGTCGCGGCGCACCATGCCACGCTGGTGGCGCTGGCCTGCCGGCAGATCGAGGGCGCCGAAACACCGCCCAGCCTGGGCCAGCTGGCGCAGCAGGCCGGCATGAGCAGCTATCACTTTCACCGAGTGTTCAAGGCCGCCACCGGGCTGACCCCCCGGGCCTATGCCAACGCGCAACGCTCACGCAAGGTACGCTCCCACCTGGAACGCGGCCAGTCGGTCACCGAAGCCCTGTATGACGCCGGCTTCAACTCCAACAGCCGTTTCTACGAAGCGGCCGACCAGTTGCTGGGCATGACGCCCAGCGACTACCGCGCCGGCGGCCCCAACACCGATATCCGCTTCGCCCTCGGCCAGTGTTCCCTGGGGGCAATACTGGTGGCGCAAAGCGCGCGCGGTGTGTGTGCGATTCTCCTGGGGGATGAACCCGGCCCGCTGCTGGAGCAACTGCAGGACAAGTTCCCCCGGGCCAACCTGATCGGTGCCGACCGCGATTTCGAGCGCCTGGTCGCCCAGGTAGTGGGGTTTATCGAGGCCCCGGCCATTGGCCTGGACCTGCCCCTGGATCTGCAGGGCACGGTGTTCCAGGAGCGGGTATGGCAGGCCCTGAGGAGCATTCCTCTGGGCAGCACCGCCAGTTACGCCGAAATTGCCCAGCGCATTGGCGCGCCCAAGTCCATGCGCGCCGTGGCCCAGGCCTGCGCGGCCAACAGCCTGGCGGTGGCCATTCCCTGCCACCGGGTGGTACGCAGCGACGGCAGCCTTTCAGGCTACCGCTGGGGTGTGGAACGCAAGCGTCAGTTGCTGGAGCGCGAAGCGGCCTGCGAGGCCTCGATGCCGATGTAGATCGCCACCGAATCGGCACTGGTGTAGACCTCGAAATCCGTGGCGAAGGCGCGCCGGACCTGGGGGTTGTCCTGGAAGTAGGCCCAGATCAGCCCCCAGGTCTGGATCACGCAATCGGGCATCGCGCCCTTGGCACTGAACACCAGGTAATCCCCGCCCTGGACAGCCACGCTCGGGTAGTCGGCGCAGGCACCTTCCAGCGCCACGCCGGCGGTCA
Organism: Pseudomonas sp. JV245A; assembly: GCF_032424515.1. Classification (NCBI taxonomy): domain Bacteria; kingdom Pseudomonadati; phylum Pseudomonadota; class Gammaproteobacteria; order Pseudomonadales; family Pseudomonadaceae; genus Pseudomonas; species Pseudomonas sp. JV245A. The sequence goes on along the minus strand of NZ_VYKE01000073.1, from coordinate 3,902 downwards.
CGTCGAAGTGCCCGCTGGCATCGGACTCGTAGTTGGAATAGACGCCGTAGACGAACGAATCAGCCTGGCGAGGGCTGATCTTGTCGAACAGCCCCTCGACATAGAAGCGCTGCCACATCGGCCCGATCCGGGCGCTGTCGGCCTGTTGCTCGGCGGCGTTGAGGGTCCTTACTTGCAGGCCTGCAACGCTGAACGGCAGTACTTCACGCAGTTTTACATCCATGGCCAGCCTTCCTTGAGGGGTGCGATGAGGAAAAATATCCGCCGCAGTCTAGCGCCGGATCGACGCCGCCGACAGCCGTCGGCAGCGGCCGCTGTATCGGTTGCAAAGGCCTGGAATCGAGCCCCGTGGAAAAGTCAGCTGGCCTCGGGGCGCCATCTCCTGATAAAAACCACGGGCTGCATCGTCTAAACCTGCCGACGGAGAATTCCCGCAAATGAGCCAATGGACTGATCGCCGCCTCTTAGACCTGCTGGGTATCGCCCTGCCCATCATCCAAGCGCCCATGGCCGGCCCCTCCGGCTCCGCCATGGTGATCGGCGCCTCCCGGGCCGGTGCTCTGGGCTCCCTGCCCTGCGCCATGCTCGACGCCGGGCAGATCCGCCAGGAAGTACAGGTGATTCGCTCAGCCACGCAGAACCCGTTGAACCTGAATTTCTTCTGCCACCAGGTGCAGCCCGTCGATGCCGAACACGAGCAACGCTGGAAGAACGCCCTGGAGCCCTACTATCGCGAGCTGGGCGCCGACTTCGATGCTCCGACCCCGGTCAGCAACCGCGCGCCCTTCGATGAGAGCACCTGCCAACTGGTGGAAGAGTTGCGCCCTGAAGTCGTGAGTTTCCACTTCGGCCTTCCAGAGCCTTCGTTGCTGGCCCGGGTCAAGGCCACCGGAGCCAAGGTGCTGTCCTCGGCCAGCACCGTCGATGAAGCGCTCTGGCTGGAGGAGCGCGGCTGCGACGCGATCATCGCCATGGGCTACGAAGCCGGCGGCCACCGGGCAATCTTCCTCGGCGACGATCTCAACAGCCAGGTCGGCACCATGGCCCTGGTGCCGCAGATCGTCGACGCGGTGCAACTGCCGGTGATTGCCGCCGGCGGCATCGGCGATGCCCGGGGCATCGTCGCGGCGCTGGCCCTGGGAGCCTCGGCGGTGCAACTGGGCACCGCTTACCTGTTCACCCCGGAAGCCAAGGTCAGCGCCGCCCACCACCATGCCCTGCGCCACGCCAAGGAAAGCGAAACCGCGTTGACCAACCTGTTCACCGGGCGCCCGGCCCGGGGCATCGTCAACCGCGTCATGCGCGAAATCGGCCCCATCAGCCCGTTGGCGCCGGCCTTCCCCCGGGCCGGCGGCGCCTTGATGCCGCTGCGTGCCAAGGACGAGGCGGACTTCGCCAACCTCTGGTCCGGCCAGGCCCTGCGCCTGGGGGTGGAACTGCCCGCCTACGAACTGACCCTGCGCCTGGCCGAACAAACCCTGGCACAACTGCGCAGACGCTGATTCACTAGAGCCGCGATCCACATCGCGGCCCGGGCAACAAGCGCTGGCAACAGAGTTCCGTTCATCGACAAATCGCTATATATTCCGCTATATAGCGATTCCCCCTCGCCTTGGTGCAGGCCCCTTCCAATAACTCACTGCCCAACGCATCCGTCCCCCCAATGGAGCTGTTTGATGAACCTTCGCGCCTCAGGTTTTGCCCCGACTTGCCTCGCCGCCCTGCTCGCTGTCTTCGCCCTGGGTTCGGCCCAGGCCGATGAAGTACAGGTCGCGGTGGCCGCCAACTTCACCGCACCGATCCAGGCGATCGCCGCCGACTTCGAGAAAGACACCGGGCACAAACTGGTGGCCGCCTACGGCGCTACCGGGCAGTTCTATACCCAGATCAAGAACGGCGCGCCTTTTGAAGTCTTCCTCTCCGCCGACGACAGCACCCCGCAAAAGCTCGAAAGCGAAGGCGACATCGTCAAGGGCTCGCGCTTCACCTACGCCATCGGCACCCTGGCCCTGTGGTCGGCCAAGGACGGCTACGTCGACGCCAAGGGCCAGGTGCTCAAGGACAACCAGTACCAGCATCTGTCCATCGCCAACCCGAAAGCCGCGCCTTACGGCCTGGCCGCAACCCAGGTACTGGCCAAGCTGGGCCTGACCGACAAGGTCAAGGACAAGATCGTCGAAGGCCAGAACATCACCCAGGCCTATCAGTTCGTTTCCACCGGCAATGCCGAGCTGGGCTTCGTCGCCCTGTCGCAGATCTACAAGGACGGCAAGGTCACCAGCGGTTCGGCCTGGATCGTCCCGGCCCAGATGCACGACCCGATCAAGCAGGACGCGGTCATCCTCAACAAGGGCAAGGACAACCCGGCCGCCAAGGCACTGGTTGACTACCTCAAGGGGCCAAAAGCCGCCGCGGTGATCAAGTCCTACGGCTATCAACTGTAAATGAGCCTGTCGAGTGCCGATTTTTCCGCCATCTGGCTGACCCTCAAGCTGGCGTCCCTGACCACGCTGATCCTGCTGGTGGTCGGCACTCCAATAGCCCTGTGGCTGTCGCGCACCCGCTCCTGGCTGCGGGGGCCGATCGGCGCCGTGGTGGCTCTGCCCCTGGTGCTGCCACCCACGGTGATAGGTTTCTACCTGTTGCTGGCCCTGGGGCCCAACGGTTTCTTCGGCCAGGTCACCCAGTCCCTGGGGCTGGGCACCCTGACGTTCAGTTTTGCCGGCCTGGTGCTGGGCTCGGTGATCTACTCCATGCCCTTCGTGGTACAGCCGTTGCAAAATGCCTTTTCTGCCATTGGCAGCCGTCCCCTGGAAGTGGCCGCAACCCTGCGCGCCAACCCCTGGGACACCTTTTTCACGGTGATCCTGCCCCTGGCGCGGCCAGGCTTCATCACCGCCTCGATCCTCGGCTTTGCCCACACCGTCGGCGAGTTCGGCGTGGTGCTGATGATCGGCGGCAACATCCCCAACAAGACCCGAGTGGTCTCGGTGCAGATCTACGATCACGTCGAGGCCATGGAATACGCCCAGGCCCATTGGCTAGCCGGGGCCATGCTGGTGTTCTCGTTCCTGGTGCTGCTGGCGCTGTACTCCAGCCGCAAGACCAAAGCCGGCTGGAGCTGAACCGATGAGCATTCACGTCAAGCTGCACCTGGGCTACCACGACTTCGCCCTGGATCTCGACCTGCAACTGCCAGGGCGCGGGGTAACAGCCTTGTATGGACATTCGGGCTCGGGCAAGACCACCTGCCTGCGCTGCATCGCCGGCCTGGAAAAAGCCGGCCGCGGGCGCATTCAGATCAACGACGAAGTCTGGCAGGACAGCCAGCGCAAGCTGTTCGTCCCGCCCCACAAGCGCTCCCTGGGCTATGTGTTCCAGGAGGCCAGCCTGTTCGCCCACTTGTCCGTGCAAGCCAACCTGGAATTCGGCCTGCGGCGCATTGCCAAGGCACAGCGCCGGGTGGACATGGCCCAGGCCACTGAACTGCTGGGCATCGGCCACCTGCTGCAGCGCCACCCGCAGCACCTTTCCGGCGGTGAGCGCCAGCGCATCGGCATTGCCCGGGCGCTGCTCACCAGCCCGCGGCTGCTGCTGATGGACGAGCCCCTGGCGGCCCTGGATTCGAAACGCAAAAGCGAGATCCTGCCCTACCTGGAACGCTTGCACGACGAGCTGGATATCCCGGTGCTGTACGTCAGCCACTCCCAGGATGAAGTGGCGCGCCTGGCCGACCATATCGTCCTGCTCAGCGATGGCCGGGCCCTGGCCAGCGGCCCCGTGGGCGAGACCCTGGCGCGCCTGGACCTGCCCCTGGCCCTGGGTGACGACGCGGGCGTGGTGGTGGAAGGCCGGGTCAGCCATTACGACCCGGACTACCAGTTGCTGACCCTGCAACTGCC
>NZ_VYKE01000072.1:0-28982 GCF_032424515.1 Pseudomonas sp. JV245A | reverse complement strand
ATAGACCTGTAGAATCTGCCGTCAACAGTTATTTTCATAATTCTGTCATATCGGTCAGAAAATCCCATAAAAGCAAAGGCCGGCCCCAAGGGGCCGGCCTTTATCGCTTCACTCTTACAGGCTAGGGAAGGCGAACTGCGAGGCTTCGTGGCTGGCGCGTTGCGGCCAGCGCTGGGTGATCGCCTTGCGACGGGTATAGAAACGCACACCATCGGGACCGTAGGCATGCAGGTCACCGAACAGTGAACGCTTCCAGCCACCGAAGCTGTGGTAGGCCACAGGTACCGGCAGCGGCACGTTGACGCCCACCATGCCCACTTCGATCTCGTCGCAGAACAGACGTGCCGCTTCACCGTCACGGGTAAAGATGCAGGTACCGTTGCCGTACTCGTGATCGTTGATCAGTTGCATGGCCTCCTCCAGGCTGTTGACCCGGACGATGCACAGCACCGGCCCGAAGATCTCTTCCTTATAGATGCGCATCTGCGGGGTAACGCGGTCGAACAGGCAGCCACCGAGGAAGAAGCCGTCTTCATGACCGGCCACGCTCAGGCCGCGACCGTCCACCACCAGTTGCGCACCTGCGGCCACGCCGTCTTCTACATAACCACTGACCTTGTCACGCGCCTGGGCGGTAACCAGCGGCCCCATGTCCAGGCCACAGGAAGTACCGGCACCAATCTTCAGCGCCTTGATCTGTGGCACCAGCTTGGCCACCAGGGCATCGGCCACCTGGTCGCCCACGCACACGGCTACCGAGATCGCCATGCACCGCTCACCGCATGAACCGTAGGCCGCGCCCATCAACGCACTGACGGCGTTATCCAGGTCGGCATCCGGCATCAGCACCGCGTGGTTCTTCGCCCCGCCCAGAGCCTGAACGCGCTTGCCGCGCTTGGTGCCTTCGGCATAGATGTACTCGGCAATCGGCGTCGAACCGACAAAACTCAGCGCCTTGACTTCCGGTGCCTCGATCAGCGCGTCCACCGCAGCTTTGTCACCGTGCACCACGTTCAGCACGCCCTTGGGCAGGCCGGCTTCATGCAGCAGCTCGGCAATCAGCAGGGTCGAGCTTGGATCACGCTCAGAAGGCTTGAGGATGAAGCAGTTGCCACAGGCGATCGCCAGCGGATACATCCACAGCGGCACCATGGCCGGGAAGTTGAACGGGGTAATGCCGGCCACTACGCCCAGCGGCTGGAAGTCGGACCAGGCGTCGATGTTAGGGCCCACGTTACGGCTGTACTCGCCCTTGAGGATTTCCGGCGCGGCGCAGGCGTATTCCACGTTCTCGATACCGCGCTTCAATTCGCCAGCAGCATCTTCCAGGGTCTTGCCGTGCTCTTCGCTGATCAGCTTGGCAATACGGGCTTCGTTCTGCTCCAGCAATTGCTTGAAGCGGAACATCACCTGGGCGCGCTTGGCCGGTGGCGTATTGCGCCAGGCCGGGAATGCCGACTTGGCCGAGTCGATGGCTTGCTGGATGGTTTCACGGCTGGCCAGCGGCACTTTATGGATCGCCTGACCGGTGGACGGGTTGAATACGTCGGCGCTGCGACCGTTGTCGCTTACCAGCTCACCGTGGATCAGGTGTTGGATCAGACTCATGCGGGGACTCCTGAAAGAGGGAAAGCGCAGGCGCGAAACACTTCGCGCCTGCTTCTATATAAGAAGGATCGAATCAGTCGAGCTTGCTCAGCACTTCGCCAACCGCGTCGAACAGGCGATCGAGATCCTGCGGCTTGCTGTTGAAGGTTGGGCCGAACTGCAGGGTGTCGCCGCCGAAGCGCACATAGAAGCCGGCTTTCCACAACGCCATGCCAGCCTCGAACGGACGCACGATGGCATCGCCATCACGGGGTGCAATCTGGATCGCGCCAGCCAGGCCGAAGTTACGGATGTCGATCACGTTCTTCGTGCCCTTGATGCCGTGCAGTGCATTCTCGAAATGCGGGGCAACCTCGGCCACGCTCTGGACCAGGTTTTCCTTCTGCAGCAGGTCCAGTGCCGCCAGGCCCGCAGCGCACGCCACCGGATGCGCCGAGTAGGTGTAGCCGTGGGGGAATTCCACTGCGTACTCGGGTGTCGCCTGGTTCATGAAGGTCTGATAGATCTCGGAGCTGGCAATCACCGCGCCCATGGGGATCGCGCCGTTGGTGACCTGCTTGGCCACGCACATCAGATCCGGCGTCACGCCGAAGCTGTCAGCGCCGAACATGGCACCGGTACGGCCGAAGCCGGTGATCACTTCGTCGAACACCAGCAGGATGTTGTGCTGGTCGCAGATTTCCCGCAGGCGCTTGAGGTAACCCTGTGGCGGCACCAGCACGCCAGCGGAGCCGGCCAGAGGCTCGACGAAGACCGCGGCAATGTTGGAAGCGTCATGCAGTTCGATCAGTTTCAGCAGCTCATCGGCCAGAGCGATACCGCCCTGCTCCGGCATGCCACGAGAATAAGCGTTGCTGGCCAGCAGGGTATGGGGCAGGTGATCGACATCCATCATCGCCTGGCCGAACAACTTGCGGTTGCCGTTAACGCCACCGAGGCTGGTGCCGGCGATATTCACCCCGTGGTAGCCACGGGCACGGCCGATCATCTTGGTCTTGGTCGACTGGCCTTTCAGGCGCCAGTAGGCGCGCACCATCTTCACTGCGGTATCGGCGCACTCGGAGCCGGAGTCAGTGAAGAACACGTGGTTCAGGTTGCCCGGGGTCAGATCGGTGATCTTCTCGGCCAGCTGGAACGACAGCGGGTGGCCGTATTGGAAGCCCGGGGAATAGTCCAGGGTGCCCAACTGCTTGGCGACCGCTTCCTGGATCTCCTTGCGCGAGTGACCGGCACCGCAGGTCCACAGACCGGACAGCGAGTCATAGATCTTGCGGCCCTTGTCGTCCACCAGCCAGCTGCCTTCGGCGCCGACGATCAGACGCGGGTCGCGCTGGAAGTTGCGGTTGGCGGTGTAGGGCATCCAGTGAGCGTCGAGCTTGAGCTGGCTGGCCAGGGACTGAGGGGCGGTTTCCGGCATGTTCATAAGCAAAACCTCGCAAGGCAATGAAGCGGCGTAGGAATAAAAAGCGTTGTTGCAGCTAAGTTGCCACGGCTATAAAGTCGGTGAAATCCAACTTTAATAACCTTCAGTCTGGCATCCACTAAACTATGAGCAGCCGTCGAGCCGACCCGCTGGCGCAAGTCAGCGACTTTGATATCCGCCTGCTGCGGATCTTTCGCAGCGTGGTGGAGTGCGGTGGTTTCTCCGCCGCGGAAACCGTGCTCGGCATCGGCCGCTCGGCCATCAGCCAGCAGATGAGCGACCTGGAGCAGCGGGTCGGCCTGCGCCTGTGCCAGCGCGGGCGCGCCGGGTTCTCCCTGACCGAGGAGGGCCGCGAGGTCTATCAGTCGACCCTGCAACTGCTCAGTGCCCTGGAAAGCTTCCGTACCGAGGTCAACGGCCTGCACCGCCACCTGCGCGGCGAATTGATCATCGGCCTCACCGACAACCTGGTGACCCTGCCCCACATGCGCATCACCCACGCCCTGGCGCAATTGAAGGAGCGTGGCCCGGACGTGCAGATCCAGATCCGCATGATCGCCCCCAACGAAGTCGAGCAAGGGGTGCTCGACGGCCGCCTGCATGTCGGCGTGGTGCCCCAGGCCAGTGCCCTGCCCGGCCTGGAATACCAGCCGCTGTATGACGAGCGCTCGCTGCTGTACTGCGCAGTGGGCCACCCGCTGTTCTATGTGGATGACCGGCAACTGGACGACCAGCGCCTCAACGACCAGGACGCCATCGCCCCGACCTTTCGCCTGCCGGCCGAGATCCAGGCCCACTACCAGGCGCTGAATTGCACCGCCAGCGCATCCGACCGGGAAGGCATGGCCTTCCTGATTCTCACCGGCCGCTACATCGGCTACCTGCCGGACCACTACGCCAGCCTCTGGGTGCAGCAGGGCCGGTTGCGTGCCCTCAAGCCCAAGTCACGCTTCTACGACCTCAGCCTGGCATCGGTCACGCGCAAGGGTCGGCGCCCTCATTTGGTGCTCGAAAGCTTTCTGGAGAGCCTGGCGGCAACCCGCTAGAGCGTCTCCACTCACCAGCAAGGCCCGGTATTCAAAGGCCCGCACCGCAAAACAGAAAAAATAACCTGAGCACCTGGACAGCTTTTTGCAAAGACCTCGGCACCTTGAACCCTAGCCCGAGCTCCACGCCATGCAGCCAGATGCTTCCCGCCCCAGCGAACTGATCTACGGCCTCGACGACCGCCCGCAACCGCTGCCCGCGCTGCTGGCGGCCCTGCAGCATGTGCTGGCCAGCTTTGTCGGCATCATCACCCCACCACTGGTGATTGGTTCGGCCCTGGGCCTTTCGGCGTACCTGCCGTACCTGATCAGCATGGCGCTGATGGTCTCCGGGGTCGGCACCTTTATCCAGGCCCGGCGCCCCTGGGGCATCGGGGCCGGCATGATCTGCCTGCAAGGCACCAGCTTCGCCTTCCTCGGCGCCGTACTGTCGGCGGGGTTCCTGGTCAAGCAACGGGGCGGCAGCCCGGAAGACATCCTGGCGATGATCTTCGGCGTGTGTTTCTTCGGCGCGCTGGTGCAGATCGTCCTTAGCCGCTTTATCGGGCGACTGCGCCGGGTGATCACCCCGTTGGTGACCGGCATCGTCATTACCCTGATCGGCATCAGCCTGATCAAGGTCGGCATCACCGACCTGGGCGGCGGCTTCAATGCCGCGGACTTCGGCGCCCCGGGCAATCTCGGCCTGGGCCTGCTGGTGCTGCTGACCATCATTCTGCTCAACCGCAGCAACACCCCGTGGGTCCGCCTCAGCGCCATCATCATCGGCCTGGCCCTGGGCAGCCTGGCGGCCTGGTTCAGCGGCAAGCTGGTGCCCCAGCCGCTGCCGGACCTGCCGTTGATCAGCCTGCCCCTGCCCTTCAGGTACGGCTTCAGTTTCGACTGGAGCGCCTTTATTCCCGTAGCCCTGATCTACCTGATCAGCACCCTGGAAACCGTGGGAGATCTGACCGCCAACTGCATGCTGGCGCGCCAGCCCATCAGCGGCCCTTCCTATATAAGCCGGCTCAAGGGCGGGGTCCTGGGGGACGGCGTCAGTTGCATGATCGCCGCCACCTTCAGCGCCTTCCCCAACACCACCTTCGCCCAGAACAACGGGGTGATTCAGTTGACCGGTGTGGCCAGCCGCTTCGTCGGCCTGTACATCGGCCTGATACTGTTCTGCCTGGGCCTGTTCCCGCTGATCGGCGCGCTGCTGCAACAGATCCCCAAGCCGGTACTCGGCGGTGCCACCCTGGTGATGTTTGGCAGCGTCGCCGCAGCCGGGGTACGGATCCTCGCCCAGGCCCCGCTGGACCGGCGCAGCATGCTGATCATCGCCACTTCGTTCGGCGTCGGCCTGGGCATCGCCGCGCAACCGAACCTGCTGCACCTGCTGCCCAAGGTGGTGCAGAACCTGTTCGATTCGGCGATCACCAGCGGCGGCCTCACCGCCTTGCTGATGAGCCTGCTGTTGCCGGAAAGCAAGGGCGCGGCGAATGACGCAAATCCGATTCCGGAAAACGACACCCTGAAGGCCCACTGAGGCTTTTGTAGCGCCAAGGCTTGTCTGATCCACGTGGGTGCGCTATCAACGCACAGGTTGCACCCACAGACTTGCTCGGAAACCTCCATGACCTTTGAAGTCCCCGCCCACAACGCTCCTCACCCCGGCAAACCCGCCAGCCGCATTCGGCAGAAGAATGAAGAGGCCATCCTCCAGGCCGCCGAGGACGAGTTCGCCCGTCACGGTTTCAAAGGCACCAGCATGAACACCATCGCGCAGAAGGCCGGCCTGCCCAAAGCCAACCTGCACTACTACTTCACCAACAAGCTGGGGCTGTACATCGCGGTGCTGAGCAACATCCTCGAACTCTGGGACAGCACCTTCAACACCCTCACCGCCGAAGATGATCCGGCCGAAGCCCTGACCCGCTACATCCGCGCCAAGATGGAATTCTCCCGCCGCCAGCCGCAAGCCTCGCGGATCTTCGCCATGGAGATCATCAGCGGTGGCGAGTGCCTGAGCGAGTATTTCAGCCAGGACTACCGCGCCTGGTTCCAGGGCCGCGCCGCGGTGTTCCAGGCCTGGATCGACGCTGGCAAGATGGACCCGGTAGACCCGGTGCACCTGATCTTCCTGCTGTGGGGCAGCACCCAGCACTATGCCGATTTCGCCACCCAGATCTGCCGCGTTACCGGGCGCACCCGGCTGACCAAGCAGGACATGGAAGACGCCGGCAACAACCTGATCCGCATCATCCTCAAAGGCTGTGGCCTGACACCTGCACTGAAAGACTGACCCCCATGCCCTTTACCCTGGCCGGCCTTTGCGAATACCGCGAGGAAATTCGCAAAAGCCGCTTCATCACCTTTGCCGCGCCCATCAGCAGCGCGGCCGAGGCCCAAGCCTTCATCCAGCAGTACAGCGACCTCAACGCTTCGCATAACTGCTGGGCGTGGAAACTCGCCGACCAGTACCGCAGCAACGACGACGGTGAACCCGGCGGCACCGCCGGGCGACCGATCCTCGCGGCCATCGAGGCCCAGGACTGCGACCAGGTGGCGGTGCTGGTGATCCGCTGGTACGGCGGCATCCAGCTGGGCACCGGCGGCCTGGCCCGAGCCTATGGCGGCGGCGCCAACAAGTGCCTGCAAGGCGCCGAGCGCATCGCCCTGGTCAACCGCGTACCGCTGCGTTGCGCCTGCAGCTTCAGCGAACTGGCGCTGGTCAAGCTGCGGGTTGCCGAACTGGGTGGGCTGCTGGTCCAGGAAGACTTCACCGCCAACGGCGTAGAGCTGCAACTGGCCCTGGGCGAAGAGCAGATCAATACCCTGCAGCAACAGCTGGCGGACCTCAGCCGCGGGCGCATCCTTTTGCAGCGCTGAAGGCACCAACCCGGCCCGGACCACCTTGTGCATAACCCGCAAGGGCCCCGGGCACTTGCCCACATCTACTGTGCACCCGACTGTGGATAAGCTGAGCACATAGCGCTGTAACCCTTCTGCAACGTGGCTTTGCGGGTTTTGTTCATTTTTTGTCCAAAGCGTCCCCAGGAAGCTTTTTTCCACAGCGAAACAGCCACTTAAGCCGGTTTATCGCAGTTCACGGGCAAGCCAGTGGTGCTGATGCCCAAGCGCCGCTCTTGCACACAATTACTGTGGAGCAAGCTGTGGATAACCCGTGCAAGGCTGCTCCAGCCCCTGATTGCGCAGGGTCTGCAGGCAACTGATCATTTTCTGCGCAACGGCCTGGGGACAAAAACAGCGCCTTTTCAAACACCTTGCCCCGAAGTGGTGCCAGGACCCTGGTCCTGTCAGCCAGGCAGGATGCCGCCCGGGAGCACTCCACCGGCTTTCCTGACCCACTGGCCAGGAAATTGCTTTATCCACAGGCACAACTCCCAGAAGCCGAGCCTGTTATGTCCAATCACCCTGCACCCAGCAGCCAGGCACCACGCCTGCAACTGCGCCGGATCAGCAAACGCTATCCCGGCTGCCTGGCCAACGACGCCATCGACCTGAACATCGCTGCGGGTGAAATCCATGCGTTGCTGGGCGAAAACGGCGCCGGCAAAAGCACCTTGATGAAGATCATCTACGGGGTGGTCCAGGCCGATTCGGGGGAACTGCTCTGGCAAGGACGACGCCAGCTCATCGACAACCCGGCCCAGGCACGCAGCCTGGGGATCGGCATGGTGTTCCAGCATTTCTCGCTGTTCGAAACCCTCAGCGTGGCGCAGAACATTGCCCTGGCCATGGGCGCCGGCACCGGTACGCCGAGCCAGCTGGAAGGCAGAATCCGCGAGGTTTCCCAGCGTTACGGCATGGCCCTCGAACCCCAGCGCCTGGTGCACAGCCTGTCCATCGGCGAACGCCAGCGGGTGGAAATCGTCCGCTGCCTGATGCAGGACATCCGCCTGCTGATCCTCGACGAGCCGACCTCGGTCCTGACCCCGCAGGAGGCCGACGACCTGTTCGTCACCCTGCGCCGGCTGGCCGACGAAGGCTGCAGCATCCTGTTCATCAGCCACAAGCTCGCCGAGGTGCGCGCCCTGTGCCACAGCGCCACGGTGCTGCGCGCGGGCCGGGTGGCCGGGCACTGCAGGCCGGCGCAGTGCTCGGATCGCGAGCTGGCGCGGCTGATGGTGGGGGACGCGGCGGCGATGATCACCGACTACCCGAAAGCCCGCGGCACGAACGACTTCCTGCGCCTGGACAACCTCAGCTGGGACAACCCCGATCCTTTCGGCTGCTCACTGAAGAACATCGACCTGCGCCTGCGCAGCGGCGAGATCGTCGGCATCGCCGGAGTCGCCGGCAATGGCCAGGACGAACTGCTGGCCCTGCTCAGCGGTGAACAGCGCCTGCCCCGTGGCGAAGCCGAACGTATCTGTTTCGCCGGCCAGGGGGTGGCTCATCTGTATCCCGACGCCCGACGCCAGCGCGGCCTGGCTTTCGTTCCCGCCGAACGCCTGGGCCACGGCGCGGTGCCGGAACTGAGCCTGGAGGACAACGCCCTGCTCAGCGCCTTTCAACAGGGCCTGGTGCGCCACGGGCTGATCCAGCGACGCAAAGTGCGGGAACTGGCCGAGCGCATCATCCAGCGTTTCGGGGTCAAGAGCGCCGGTTCCCAGAGCCCGGCCCGCAGCCTGTCCGGCGGCAACCTGCAGAAATTCATCCTGGGCCGCGAGATTCTCCAGCAGCCTCGCCTGCTGATCGCCGCGCACCCGACCTGGGGCGTGGATGTAGGGGCCGCCGCCACTATCCACCGCGCACTGATCGCCTTGCGCGATGCCGGCGCGGCGATCCTGGTGATCTCCGAAGACCTGGACGAGCTGTTCCAGATCAGCGATCGCCTCGCTGCCCTGTGCGCTGGACGCCTTTCGCCCCTCAAGGCCTGCGCCGACACCTCGCTGGTGGAGGTTGGCGGCTGGATGGCCGGCCACGCCGATTCCCTGCCCTCACCCGCTGCCCTGGCGATTTAACGGAGCTGTCCATGCTGCTTTCACTCGAACCCCGTGGCCGCCAGTCGCGGCTGATGCTCTGGTGCTCGCCACTGCTGGCGGCGCTGCTGACCCTGGGCTGCGGTTCCCTGCTGTTCATGACACTGGGGCATGACCCCTGGCTGACCTTGCACACCCTGCTGATCGCCCCGGTCAGCGACTTGTATGGCGTGTCCGAACTGCTGGTCAAGGCGCTACCTATCCTGCTCTGTGCCCTGGGCCTGGCGGTGGCCTACCAGGCGCGGGTGTGGAACATCGGCGCCGAGGGCCAATTGCTGCTCGGGGCCCTGGTCGGTAGCGCCCTGGCGGTCAATCTCATCGAACTGCAAAGCCGCTGGGCGCTGGTGCTGATCCTGCTTGCCGGAACCCTGGCCGGGGCCGCCTGGGCCGGGCTCACCGCCTGGTTGCGCACCCGCTTCAACGCCAATGAAATCCTCACCAGCATCATGCTCAACTACATCGCCCTGAACCTGTTGCTGTACTGCGTGCATGGACCGTTGAAAGACCCCGCCGGGTTCAACTTTCCCGAGTCGGCGATGTTCGGCGACGCCAGCCGCCTGCCGCTGCTGATGGAAGACGGCCGGGTCCACGCCGGGGTGTACTTCGCCCTGCTGGCCCTGGTGGCGGTCTGGGTGCTGCTGCAGAAAAGCTTTGTCGGCTTCCAGATCAGGGTGCTCGGCCTGGACCAGCGTGCCGCCGGCTTCGTCGGCTTTCGCCAGAAGCGCCTGGTCTGGCTGGCGCTGTTGACCAGCGGTGCGCTGGCAGGGCTGGCCGGGGTCTGCGAAGTCGCCGGCCCCATCGGCCAACTGGTGCCCCAGGTGTCTCCCGGCTACGGCTACGCGGCCATTACCGTGGCTTTTCTCGGCCGCCTGAACCCCATCGGCATTGTGTTTTCCAGCCTGCTGATGGCGTTGCTGTACATCGGTGGCGAGAGCGCGCAGATGAGCCTCAACCTGCCCCAGGCCATCACCCAGCTGTTCCAGGGAATGATGCTGTTCTTCCTCCTGGCCAGCGACGTGCTGATTCTCTATCGCCCGCGCCTGAACCTGCGTTGGATGCGCCGCAACGCCAGCGCCACTGCTACCGCCGGAGCCCTGTGATGGATATCGATCTGCTGAGCAATATTCTCTACGCCATGGTCCGCTGCGGCACCCCCCTGCTGCTGGTGGCCCTGGGGGAACTGATCTGTGAAAAGAGCGGCGTCCTCAACCTGGGGCAGGAAGGCATGATGCTGTTCGGCGCGGTGATAGGTTTTATCGTCGCCCTCAACAGCGGCCATTTGTGGCTCGGGGTGCTGCTGGCGATGGCCGCCGGAATGCTGCTGGCGGCGCTGTTCGCCCTGGTGGCCCTGGTGTTCACCGCCAACCAGGTGGCTACCGGGCTGGCGCTGACGATCTTCGGGGTCGGCCTGTCGAGCTTTGTCGGCGCGGCCTGGGTCGGCAAGCCCCTGGCCGGCTTCGAACCGCTGGCGCTGCCGCTGCTGAGCGAGATCCCGCTGATCGGCCGCATGCTGTTCGCCCAGGATTTGCTGGTGTACCTGTCCTTCACCCTGTTCGCCCTGGTGGCCTGGGTGGTTCTCAAAAGCCGGGTCGGCCTGATCATCCAGGCTGTCGGCGAGAACCCCGACGCCGCCAGCGCCATGGGCCTGCCGGTACTGCGGGTGCGCGCGCTCGCGGTGCTGTTCGGCGGCGCCATGGCGGGGCTGGCCGGGGCCTACCTGTCCCTGGCCTACACCCCGATGTGGGCCGAGAACATGAGCGCCGGACGCGGCTGGATCGCCCTGGCGCTGGTGGTGTTCGCCAGCTGGCGGGTGTGGCGGCTGCTACTCGGCGCCTACCTGTTCGGCCTGGCGAGCATCCTGCACCTGGTGGCCCAGGGCCTGGGCCTGGCGATTCCTTCCAACCTGCTGGCGATGCTGCCCTATGCCGCGACCATCCTAGTGCTGGTGCTGCTATCCCGGGATGCCTTGCGCACCCGGCTGTATGCACCGGTGTCCCTCGGCCAGCCGTGGCAGTCGGGACACTAGATGACTGCCGGGGCCTGACCGGCAGTCGCTCGCACCGGCAGCAACTGGGCCACGCACCAGGCCAGCTCGAAGAACAGGATCACCCCGATCAATGCCGTGGCTCCGTGGGCCAGGGCATAGACCTGCCAGGTGGCGAAGAGGATGCGCCCCGCCGCGTCATAGCGGCCGAACGCCTGCTGCGGGTCACGAATACGCAGTACTGACCACACGCAGATGATCGAGCCCATCAGGTTGGCCATCAGCATGTGCATGGGTTCGAAAACCGGCAGTGCTCCCGGCAGGTTGAGGGCCTGGACCGTGTCCTGCAGCAGCCCGTGCAGGGCCATGAAACTCCAGGGGGTGGCGAAGGCCAAAGTCACCAGCAAGTCGTACCAGCCGCTGGCCCGGACCAGTTTTCGATACTGTTTGGTGGTCCACATAGATGTCGCTCCATCGATTCAAGGAGCGCGCAGGCTAAAGCCTGGAGTATGCTCCAGGGTCAAGCCCTTTCGAGCCCCATGCTTGCGCATCGGAGAACCGGGCCAGTTGCGCCCCGAGCTGCAACTGCGACTGGGACAAGCCTGTCCATTGAATCCGTGATCCTCACTTATCAAGGAACCTCATCATGTCCACGGCAAAAACCGCACTGATCATCGGCGCCTCCCGGGGCTTGGGCCTCGGCCTGGTCCAACGCCTGCTGGAAGACGGCTGGCAGGTCACCGCCACTGTGCGCAACCCGCACAAGGCCGAGGCGCTGCAAGCCCTGGGCAAAGTGCAGATCGAGCAACTGGACATGGACGATCAGCAAGCGGTGATTGCCCTGAGCCAGAAGCTCAAGGACCAGGTGTTCGACCTGCTGTTCGTCAATGCCGGGGTTAAGGGTCCGGACAACCAGTTGCCGGGGCAGGCGACCCTGGCCGAAGTCGGCCAGCTGTTCTTCACCAACGCCGTGGCGCCGATCAACCTGGCCCAGCGCTTCGTCGGGCAGATCCGCAAGGACAGCGGCGTGCTGGCGTTCATGAGTTCGGTGCTGGGCAGCGTGACCATGCCCGACGCGCCGGAGCTGGCCCTGTACAAGGCCAGCAAGGCCGCGCTGAACTCCATGACCAACAGCTTCGTGACCCAGTTGGGGCAAAAGCTCACCGTGCTTTCGCTGCACCCGGGCTGGGTGAAGACCGACATGGGCGGCGAAGGCGCCGATATCGATGTGCAGACCAGCACCCGCGGGCTGATCGCCCAGGTCAATGCCTACACCGGCAAGGGCGGTCATCACTTCGTCAACTACAAAGGCGAAACCATCCCCTGGTAAGGCCGCGGCTGCCCCGGGCAGCCCTTGCACAGGCCAGCGAAGGCTCTGGAACGGGGGGCAAAATGCAAGTTTTGTCCCCCGGCAAATCTTTCGCTAGACTGCGCACCTCGCCCCTTGCGGCGACCCTGGATCAGCAGACAGGGCATCACTGAGCTGGCTAACCTGAACCCACTTTCAGAGGAGCCGGCAACCATGCCTGCGACCCGTACCTGGTTAAAAAATCCCCTGGCCATCTTCACCGGCAATGCCCTCGACGCCCGTGGCGGCCTGGTGCTGCAAGACGGCCTGATCGTTGAAGTGCTGGGCCTCGGCCAGCAACCTGCAAGCCCCTGCCAGCAGGTCTTCGATGCCCGCGAGCACGTGCTGCTGCCGGGCCTGATCAACACCCACCATCACTTCTATCAAACCCTGACCCGCGCCTGGGCGCCGGTGGTCAACCAGCCGCTGTTTCCCTGGCTCAAGACCCTGTACCCGGTCTGGGCCCGGCTGACCCCGGAAAAACTCGCCCTGGCGACCAAAGTGGCACTGGCCGAACTGCTGCTCTCCGGCTGCACCACCGCCGCCGACCATCACTATCTGTTCCCGGACGGCCTGGAAAACGCCATCGACGTGCAAGTCGAAACCGTGCGTGAACTGGGCATGCGCGCCATGCTCACCCGCGGCTCGATGAGCCTTGGCGAAAAGGACGGCGGCCTGCCACCGCAACAGACCGTGCAGGAAGGCCAGGTGATTCTCGACGACAGCCAGCGCCTGATCCAGCAGTACCACGAGCGTGGCGACGGTGCGCAAATCCAGATCGCCCTGGCACCGTGCTCGCCGTTCTCGGTGACCCCGGAAATCATGTCGGCCAGCGCCGAACTGGCCAACGGGCTCGATGTGCGCCTGCACACTCACCTGGCCGAGACCCTCGACGAAGAAGACTTCTGCCTGCAGCGTTTCGGCCTGCGCACGGTGGATTATCTGGACAGCGTCGGCTGGCTCGGTCCGCGCACCTGGCTGGCCCACGGCATCCACTTCAACCCGGATGAGATCGCCCGCCTCGGCCAGGCCGGTACCGGTATCTGCCATTGCCCGAGTTCGAACATGCGCCTGGCGTCCGGCATCTGCCCCAGCATCGAGCTGACCGATGCAGGGGCGCTGTTCGGCTTGGGCGTGGACGGTTCGGCGTCCAATGACGCCTCGAACATGATCCTCGAAGCGCGTCAGGCGCTGTACATCCAGCGCCTGCGTTACGGCGCCGAAAAGATCACCCCGGAGCGTGTACTGGGCTGGGCGACCCAAGGGTCGGCAAGCCTGTTGGGCCGTACCGACATCGGCGAACTGGCGGTAGGCAAGCAGGCAGACCTGGCGTTGTTCAAGCTCGATGAACTGCGTTTCTCGGGTAGCCATGATCCGGTTTCAGCGCTGCTGTTGTGCGCCGCGGATCGAGCGGACCGGGTCATGATTGGCGGCAAGTGGCGGGTGATTGATGGCCAGGTCGAAGGGCTGGATCTGAAAAACCTGATCGCCGATCACAGCCAGGCGGCCCGGCAACTGATCGCCGGCACCTGATCTTTGGCGCCCACGGCGAGGGAGCGTATCCCTCGCCTGTGCGTTGAACGGTATCAGAGGGAGGAAACATGTTAGTTTGCCGCCCTCATCCGAACCGTTATAGGGACATTACGTGAAACAAAAGCACGGACTGGCGCTCTGCGTCGCGCTGCTGATTTCGGGCTGTGGGAAACAGGAGGTTGCAGGCCCCGCCAGCAAAGTGCTGTCACCTGAAAAAGTTGCAGACATTGCTTCAACCATCAGCCGCAGATACCCGGACCTGTCCCCACAAAACCGCGAGGCCGTACTTAACACAGTGGTCCGCTCGCTGGACAACATGGTGCTGATTGAGGGGGGCGAATTCCAGATGGGTGATTTCGGCTGGCCCCGTGGCTTCGACCCACAGGCCTTGTGCCAATGGCCCTGTGGCGTGGCCCCGGAAAAAATGGAGCGGATCAGCCTCGAGGTCGATGACGACTTCGTTCATCCGGTCAAATTGAGCAGCTATTACCTGTCCTCGTTGCAAACCACCCTGGGCGATTTCGATCTGTTCTTCCTCGCGCAAGGCAAGCCGCCGTTCGACGCGAAACTGCGCGAACTCGCCGAGATGAAGCACCTTTACCAGGCAAACCTGCCCGCCCCGGCGTCTAAAGAATGGCAAGAAGCCAAGGATTATTGCGGCTGGCTGGCAGAACTCAGCGGCTATCCCGTCGATCTACCCACCGAGGCCCAATGGGAATATGCGGCGCGCAACCGCGGCCAACCGGTGATGTTCGCCACCGACAATGGCAATCTGGATTACGGCCGCAACTTCCCGGCCCCTGACGACAACGAAACCTTCGCCGTGGACAGGTTTGTGCCTAACCCGCTGGGCCTCTACAACCTCACCGGCAATGCCAGTGAATGGGTCAACGACTGGTACGACAAACACTACTACCGCGAATCTCCCGTGGAGAACCCGCAAGGGCCTGAAACAGGCATTTATCGAGCGCAACGGGGCGCCAACAACAAGTTTGCCAACGACCCGACCTTTTCTCCTTCGGCCAGCACCGTCCGCCGTTGGCGTTGGGGCGCACTCGCGGCCTGGAATGCCCCCGGGGTCAGCTTTCGCTGCGCTATCCAGTCGGCGCAACCCCTTTAAAGACCGAGTAGCGACAGCATGATGAAGGTCGCAAACAGCACGAAGTGAGTCATGCCTTCTATGGCATTGGTTTCACCGTCGTTGAGGTTGATCGCGCTGACGATCAGCGTGATGAACACCATCACCGTCTGCACCGGAGTCATGGCCATCTGGAAGGGCTGGCCGGTGTACAAGGCCATGGCCTCCATCACCGGCACCGTGAGGATCACCGTCGACAGGGAAGCGCCCAGGGCCACGTTGACCACCGACTGCATGCGGTTGGCCAGGGCGGCACGCAGGGCGGTGAGAATCTCCGGCGCGGCGGAAATCGCCGCCACCAGGATCGCCGTGATCACCGGCGGTGCGCCCGTGCCTTCCAGGCCCAGGTCCAGGGTCTTGGACATCACCTCGGCCAAGGCGCCGATTACCACCACCCCGAACACCAGGATGCCGATGCTCCAGGCCAGGTTGATGGCATGGGGCTGTTCCTGGGCCTCTTTATTGCGGCGTTTTTCCGGGTAGCTGTAGCTGAAGAAATAGCTGTGCGGCCCGACCTGCATGCGCAGGAACAGGGTATAGAGCACCACCATGGCGCCGATGGTGAAGGCCGAGTAGACCTTCCAGTCGGCCTCGGGGATGAACTCCGGCACCACCATCGACACGCCCATGGCGGTGAGGATCATCACGCTGTAGGTACGCGCCGAGTCGTCGTTGTAGGGCTGCTCGCCATGCTTGATGCCGCCCATCAGTGCGGCCAGGCCGAGGATGCCGTTGATGTCCAGCATCACCGCCGAGTAGATGGTGTCGCGCACCAGGGTCGGCGAGGCTTCGTTGCTCATCATGATCGCCAGGATCACCACTTCCACCAGCACCGCGGCCAGGGTCAGGATCATGGTGCCGTAGGGGTCGCCGACCTTTTCCGCCAGCAGTTCAGCGTGGTGGGCGACGCGCATCGAAGCCATGACGATAAAGCCGATCAGCACCAGCCCGGCGCCCAGGGCGATGCCCTGGCCACTGCCCAGCAACAGGTGTTCAAGCGGATAGGCAGCCACGGCGGCCAGCAGCGCAAGCAGTAGAAACTTTTCTTGCTTGAGGGAATTGAGCATTGCAGTCCTTTGACGGGAATAAAAACGAGTACAGGAGATGACTGAAAGACTGCACCAAGTCACTAACGTTTCGTTACATGTTAGTGCACCAGCCCCAGGCGCCGCGCACCGGGTTGGTTCTTGAAAAGCCCTTCGCCGGCAAGCGGCCTCCTGCATTCCAGCCCCGTAGAAGCTGGCTTGCCAGCGAAAAGCGCGCCCCAAAGCCCCCGTAGAAACCGCCTCGCCGGCGCAACGGCCATCTTTGTTGTCCTCTTGGTCAGCTATTTGCATTGCCCTCCAGTGCTTGCCGCCCCAGCCCCCCACAACAAGATGGAGCTCCCATTCATGCATACACGCCCGTTGCACAAGTTGCTCTGCACCCTGGCCGCCGCCATCGGCCTGAGTGCCAGCCTTACCGCCAGCGCCGCCGATCCGCTGAAGGTCGGTTTCGTCTACATCGGCCCCATAGGCGATCACGGCTGGACCTATCAGCATGAACAGGGGCGCAAGGCCCTGGTGGAAAAATTCGGCGACCAGATCAAGACCAACTACGTGGAGAACGTAGCCGAAGGCGCCGACGCCGAGCGGGTGATCCGCAACATGGCCAAGGACAACTACGACCTGATCTTCACCACCTCCTTCGGCTACATGAACCCCACGCTGAAGGTTGCCAGGCAGTTCCCCAAGGTGACCTTCGAACACGCCACCGGCTACAAGCAGGACAAGAACCTCGGCACCTACCTGGCGCGCACCTACGAGGGCCGCTATGTGGGTGGTTTCCTCGCGGCGAAGATGACCAAGAGCAAGAAGATCGGCTACGTCGCCTCCTTCCCCATTCCGGAGGTGATCCGCGACATCAACGCCATCCAGCTGGCCTTGAACAAATACAACCCGGGCACCGAGATCAAGGTGGTGTGGGTCAATTCCTGGTTCGATCCGGGCAAGGAAGCCGACGCCGCCAATGCCCTGATCGACCAGGGTGCCGACGTGATCTTCCAGCACACCGACAGCCCGGCGCCGATCCAGGCCGCGCAGCGGCGTGGCGTGTACGCGGTGGGCTATGCCTCGGACATGGCCCACTTCGGCCCCAAGGCGGTGCTGACCTCCATCGTCAACAACTGGGGCCCGCACTACATCCAGGCCACCCAGGGGGTGATGGACCACAGTTGGAAACCCCAGGACTACTGGGGTGGGCTGAAAGAGGGTACGGTTGAACTGCCCCTCAGCGACCTGCTGCCGGCCCCGGTGAAAACCGAGGCCGAACAGATCATCGCCAGCATCAAGAGCGGCGAGTTCAACCCGTTCACCGGCCCGATCAAGGACCAGGCCGGGGTCGAAAAAATCGCCGCGGGGGTCAGCGCCAGCAATGCCGAACTGGCCTCGATGAACTACTACGTCGAAGGCCTGAAGGCGGACATCCCCAAATAATCTGGCCGTCGCTGTCGGAGCATCCGCCAGCGACGACGGACCGCCAACAGGATGGGAGCACTTTCATGAATCAACTGCCGATCATCGATATCAGCCCGCTGTATCAGGATGAGCAGCAAGGCTGGGACAGTGTCGCCAAGCAGATCGACCGCGCCTGTCGCGAATGGGGCTTCTTCTACATCAAGGGTCACCCGATCAGCGCACAACGCATCGAGCAATTGCTGAGCACGGCCAAGCACTTCTTCGCCCTGCCCAGTGTTGAAAAACTCAAGATCGATATCACCCAGAGCCGTCACCATCGCGGCTACGGCGCCATCGCCACCGAGCAGCTGGACCCAAGCAAGCCCAGCGACCTCAAGGAAACCTTCGACATGGGCCTTCACCTGCCGGCCGAGCACCCGGACGTGCTGGCGGAAAAACCCCTGCGCGGGCCCAACCGCCACCCTGACCTGCCCGGCTGGCAAGCCCTGATGGAGCAGCACTACCAGGACATGCAGGCCCTGGCCCAGACCCTGCTGCGGGCCATGACCCTGGCCCTGGGCATCGAACGCGACTTCTTCGACCGCCGCTTCCAGGACCCGGTGAGCGTGCTGCGGATGATCCACTATCCGCCGCGCCACACCGCCAGCAGCGCAGAGCAGCAAGGCGCCGGCGCCCACACCGACTACGGCTGCATCACCCTGCTCTACCAGGACGCCGCTGGCGGCTTGCAGGTGCGCAACGTCAAGGGCCAGTGGATCGACGCCCCGCCCATCGACGGCACCTTCGTGGTCAACCTCGGCGACATGATGGCGCGCTGGAGCAACGACCGTTACCTGTCGACCCCGCACCGGGTCATCAGCCCGCTGGGGGTGGACCGCTACTCGATGCCGTTCTTCGCCGAACCGCACCCGGACACCCGCATCGAATGCCTGCCCGGCTGCCAGGACGCGGAGCACCCGGCCAAGTACCCGGTGACCACCTGCGCCCAATTCCTGCTGTCGCGCTTTGCCGATACCTACGCCTACCGCCGGGAGCTGGAGCAGGCCTGACCGCCCCCCCGGTCAGGTTTTGCCGAACATTTGCGCCGCCAGATGTAGAATGGCGGCTTTTTCGGGCCCGGTGAAAACCTGGCGAAAGCCGCAAGCCACAGCCAGTTCCCCACAGAAGGGCACGGCCCCGGCAGCGCATCACTCTCGCAGCGTCCGCCTGCACCTGATGAGACGACACCATGTATGACTGGCTGAACGCCTTGCCCAAGGCCGAGTTGCACCTGCACCTGGAAGGTTCCCTGGAACCGGAACTGCTGTTCGCCCTGGCCGAACGCAACAAGATCGCCCTGCCCTGGAGCGACGTCGAGACCCTGCGCAAGGCCTACGCCTTCAACAACCTGCAGGAATTCCTCGACCTGTACTACCAGGGCGCCGACGTGCTGCGCACCTCCCAGGACTTCTACGACCTGACCTGGGCCTACCTGCTGCGCTGCAAAGAACAGAACGTGATCCACACCGAACCCTTCTTCGACCCGCAGACCCACACCGACCGTGGCGTGCCGTTCGAAGTGGTGCTCAACGGCATCGCCAGCGCACTCAAAGATGGCGAGCAGCAACTGGGCATCACCAGCGGCCTGATCCTCAGTTTCCTGCGCCACTTGAGCGAAGAAGAGGCGCAGAAGACCCTCGACCAGGCGCTGCCGTTTCGCGATGCATTCGTCGCCGTGGGCCTGGACAGTTCGGAAATGGGCCACCCGCCGAGCAAGTTCCAGCGGGTATTCGACCGCGCGCGCAGCGAAGGCTTCCTGACCGTCGCCCACGCCGGTGAAGAAGGCCCGCCGGAGTACATCTGGGAAGCCCTGGACCTGTTGAAGATCCAGCGCATCGACCACGGTGTACGTGCCTTCGAAGACGAGCGGCTGATGCAGCGGATCATCGACGAGCAGATCCCGCTGACTGTGTGCCCGCTGTCCAACACCAAGCTCTGCGTGTTCGGCCACATGTCCCAGCACAACATCCTGCAAATGCTGGAGCGCGGGGTGAAGGTCACGGTCAACTCCGATGACCCGGCCTACTTCGGCGGCTACGTCACCGAGAACTTCCACGCCCTGCACACCGACCTGGGCATGACCCAGGACCAGGCCCGGCGCCTGGCGCAGAACAGCCTGGATGCACGGCTGGTCAAGCCGTAACGGCCTTCGCCGGCCAGCCGGCTCCTACACGAACCTGTAGGAGCCGGCTGGCCGGCGAACAGGTCCCCCCGTCTCTATCAGCTCCCCGCCTCGCTCAACTCCTCCAGGGTCTTGCCCCGGGTTTCCATCCCGAACAGCCAGACCACCCCCGCGGCAATCACGAAGCACGCCGCCCCCAGGGCGAATACGCCGCCCTGCCCGGTCAACGGAAACACCAGCCCGGTCACCAGCGGCCCCAACAGCGAACCGATGCGCCCCACCGCCGAAGCGAACCCCGAGCCCGTGGCCCGGGCCGATGTCGGGTACAACTCGGGGGTATAGGTGTAGAGCACCGCCCACATGCCGAACAGGAAAAACTGCATCAGCAGCCCGGTGCCGATCAGCAGGCTGACGTTGCCGCCAAAGACCGCACTCTGCCCGTAGAAGAAGGCCATGACCCCGCCGCCGAGCAAGGTCACGATGCACACCGGCTTGCGCCCCCAGCGCTCCACCAGCCAGGCCGCCATGAGGAACCCGGGAATCCCGCCCAGGGAAATCAGCACCGTGTAGTACACCGACTGGGTCACCGCAAAACCGGACTGCTGGAGCAAGGCGCTGAGCCAGGACGTCAGGCCGTAGAAGCCCAGCAGGGCGAAGAACCACAGGCTCCAGATCATCATCGTGCGCTGGCGATAGAGCGGCGACCAGATCTGCTTCAGTGCCGAGAAAAAGTGCCCCGGCGCACTGTCGATACGCGGCAGGTGCAGCGGCTCCGGCAATTGCGCCGTGCCCAGGGAAGCGCGCACCTTGTCTTCGATGCCACACAGCACCCGATCCGCATCGGCGTGGCGCCCGGCCTGTTCCAGCCAGCGCGGTGACTCGGGAATGAAGAAGCGGATCACCAGCACGAACACCGCCGGTACTGCCAGCACCAGGAAGATGTCACGCCAGCCGATCAGCGGCAGGAGGAAATACGAGAGCACCCCGGCGGCGACGAAACCCAGGGGCCAGAAGCCATCCATCAGGGCGATGTAGCGCCCGCGACGCTGGGCCGGAATCATCTCCGAGAGCATCGACTGGGCGATGGGAAACTCCATGCCCATGCCGATCCCCAACAACACCCGGAACAGGGTCAGGCTGTCCACGCTCTGGGCGGTGGAACACAGGTAACTGGCCACGCCCCAGAGCACGATGCTCCACTGGAACACCGGCTTGCGCCCATAGCGGTCGGCAAGCATGCCCGACAGCGAGGCGCCCAGCACCATGCCGAAGAAACTGGAGCTGGCCAGCAGGCCGGCCTGGGCCGAACTCAGGCCAAACTCGGTTTTGATCGAGCCGAGGAGGAAAGTCATCATCGCCAGGTCCATGGAGTCGAAGAAAAACGCCAGGGCGATGATGATGAAGATCACCCGGTGATAGCCGCTGATGGGTAGCCGTTCCAGGCGCTCTGCGGCGCTGTATTCCTGTATGCCCATGCCCGTTCCCCCGGTTGAATGCTTGACCGCCCGAGTGTGCGGGATCGAGGCCGGGGCTGATTGCCGAGGGCGACCTGTTCGCGTCCACCAGCGACGCCGAGGGCACGGTGCCCAGGCTCGCCGGCAAGCCGGCTCCTATCGCGGGCGTTGCGCGCTGATCTGCGCGCAACGCTCCTGGAGCAGGTCACGCAGTAGTTTCACCGGTT
Organism: Pseudomonas sp. JV245A; assembly: GCF_032424515.1. Lineage (NCBI taxonomy): Bacteria > Pseudomonadati > Pseudomonadota > Gammaproteobacteria > Pseudomonadales > Pseudomonadaceae > Pseudomonas > Pseudomonas sp. JV245A. The sequence continues at coordinate 7,619 of NZ_VYKE01000072.1, read as the reverse complement.
TGCTCAGGTGCGCCCGGTGGGTGCACAGCAGGTTCAGCGACGCGCCTTCGCAGCGCAGTTCCGGCAGCAGTATCTGCAGGCGGCCGGCCAGCACATCGGCGGCCACATCCAGCCAGGACTTGTAGGCAATCCCCTCACCGGCCACGGCCCAGCGCCGCACCACATCGGCGTCGTCGCTCAGGCGGTCACCACTGACGGTGAGGCTCACCTCGCGCTTGCCGTCATGAAAGCTCCAGAGGTCATGAGCCCGGCTGTCGAGCATGTACAACAGGCAGTTGTGCTGGGCCAGTTGCTCCAGCTGGCGCGGCTCGCCGTAGCGGGCCAGATAACTGGGGGCGGCGCACAGCACCCGGCGGTTGTCCGGAGCCACTGGCAGCGCCACCAGGCTGGAGTCCTCCGGTTCGCCGTAACGCAGGGCAATGTCCACCGGCTGGCGGAACAGGTCGGCAATCCGGTCCCCCAGCAGCAAGCGCACGCTGAGCTTGGGATGTTCACGCTGGAACTCGTCGAGCCAGGGCAACAGCAGATTGCGGCCAAAATCCGAAGGGGCAGAAAGCTGCAACACGCCACTGACCTGATCCTGACCGCTGGCCAGCAGGCGCCGGCCTTCATCCAGGTTGCTCAAGGCCGCCCGGGCGTATTCGAGAAAGCCCTCGCCCTCCGCGGTGAGCCGCAGGCTGCGGGTGGAACGGGCCAGCAGCCGTGCGCCCAGGTGTTCCTCGATGCGCTTGAGGGCAGCACTGGCCACCGCAGGCGAAAGGTCCATGACCCGGGCCGCCGCCGACAGGCTGCCCAGGTCTGCGGCACGCACGAACAACTGCAGGTCATCGAATCGCAGCATGAGGCTTTCCTGGATTATCAAAAAAATATTGAAAGAGCCTGCTCTTTTAGCCGGTTTTATCCTCGGGAGAAATAGCCAATCATCCCTCCCATCGCCTAGCACCTGAGGAAGCCCACATGTCCCAAGCCTTCACCGCGATTGCCACCCTGATCGCCAAGCCCCAGCAGCAAGACGTTCTCAAGCGCGAGCTCAGCGCCCTGGTCTCGCCCAGCCGCGAGGAAAGCGGTTGCCAGTACTACGAGCTGCACCAGGATGCCGAGCAACCGGGCACCTTCTACGTGCTGGAGCGCTGGGACGATGAAGCAGCCCTTGAGTTTCACAACAACACCGCGCACTTCCGGCATTTCCTCCATCAGACCCGCGAGGCGATCGAGCACTTCGAGCTCAAGCGCCTGCAGTTGATTGTCTGAGCCTTTTTTCCCTACTCATCATCAGGAACTCAACATGAAAGCCATCGCCTATTACGCTTCCCTGCCCATCGACGATCCCAAGTCCCTGCAAGACATCGAGCTGCCCGAGCCCGTGGCCGGCCCTCGCGATCTGCTGGTGGAAGTCAGGGCCATCTCGGTCAACCCGGTGGACACCAAGGTGCGCCAGAACGTCCAGCCCGAAGGTGGCGCGGCCAAGGTGCTGGGCTGGGACGTGGCCGGGGTGGTCAAGGCCGTGGGCAGCGACGTCAGCCTGTTCAAGGTCGGTGACCGGGTGTTCTACGCCGGCTCCATCGCCCGGGCCGGCGGTAACAGTGAGCTGCACACTGTGGATGAACGGATCGTCGGCCACATGCCCAAGAGCCTGGACTTCGCCGCGGCCGCCGCCCTACCGCTGACCGCGATCACCGCCTGGGAGCTGCTGTTCGAACGCCTACAGATCAGCCAGGAGCCGGCTGACAAAGGCCAGAGCCTGCTGATCGTCGGCGCTGCCGGCGGGGTCGGTTCGATCCTCACCCAACTGGCCCGTCAGCTCACCGGCCTCAAGGTGATCGGCAGTGCCTCCCGCGAACAGACCCAGGCCTGGGTCCGCGAGCTGGGCGCCCATGCGGTGGTGGACCACAGCCAGCCACTGAGCGCCGAACTCCAGCGCATTGGCGCAGGCCAGGTGACCCACGTCGCCAGCCTGACCCAGACCGATGCCCACCTCGACCAACTGGTGGAAGCCCTGGCACCCCAGGGCAAGCTGGCGCTGATCGACGATCCGAAAAGCCTCGACGTGACCAAGCTCAAGCGCAAGAGCCTGTCGTTGCACTGGGAGTTCATGTACACCCGTTCGCTGTTCGAAACCGCCGACATGCAAGAGCAGCACGTGCTGCTCAACCGGGTCGCCGAACTGATTGACGCCGGCACCTTGAAGACCACGGTGGGTGAGCACTTCGGCCAGATCAACGCAGCCAACCTGCGCCGCGCCCACGCCCTGCTGGAGAGCGGCAAGGCTCGCGGCAAGATCGTCCTCGAAGGTTTCTGAGGCGTTAACGAACGGCAGCCGGCACCGGTAAAAGGTGCTGGCTGCCGTCAGTCCGAGAGTTGATTCCGGTCATATTTGTGACCGTATTCGGGTCTACACTGGGGGCCCTTGCAGCGCAGTCTTTTACCGTTAGGAGGTCAGCAATGAAGATCCTGATAAAAGAATTGGCACACCCCCAGGGCTCTCAATGGCAGGTGCGGCTCGACCAGCATGTGGTGACGTTCCGCAGCGAGGCCGAAGCCCGGGCCTTCACCCAGACCCTGCAAAGCCGCCTGCAAGCCCCCCACCCGATTCCCCAGAGCCAGCGCGCCACCGGCTGACTCAGAGCTCGGCAGCCTTCAGCGCCCGGGCATTCTGCAAGCGCCGGGTCATGACCGCCATGCTCACCGCCAGCACACCGCACAGGCTGATGACCATGGCCATCGGCATGGCGCTGCCGTCATGCAGCACACCCACCAGGTACGCCGCCCCTGCAGCCACGCTGAATTGCAGGCAACCGAGCATCGCCGAGGCGCTGCCGGCCCGTGCGCCCTGACCATTCATGGCGCAGGCTGCGGCATTGGGAATGATGCAGCCCAGGCTGGCGATACACACGAACAGCGGCAGCAGCAGCGGCCAGAGCGCACTGGTGTGCAAGGCACTGACGCCGAGCAGGGTCAGGCCCGCTGCCAGGTAGATCCACACGGTGCGCGCCAGCAGGAACGCCGGGCCACGCTTGGCCAGCAGGCGCGCATTGATCTGCGCCACCAGGATGAAGCCCCCGGCATTGATCCCGAAGAACCAGCCGAAGTGCTCCGCTGGCACGCCGTAGAGTTTGATGAAGACAAAGGGCGAACCGGCAATGTAGGAAAACATCCCGGCAATGGCGATCCCGCCGGTCAAGGCGTGGCCGAGAAATACCCGGTCCGACAGCAGCAGGCCATATTGGCGCAGCGCCCCGGACAGAGGCAGGCGCGGGCGGGTGGCCGGCATGCTTTCCGGCAGGCCCAGGGCCACTGCCAGCCCGGACAGTGCACTGAACACCGTGAGCATGATGAAGATCGACTGCCAGCCGTAGAGGTTGACCAGCAGGCCGCCCAGCATTGGCGCCAGAATCGGGGCCAGGCCCATCACCAGCATCAGTTGGGAGAAGACCTTGGCCGAACCCACCGCATCGCACTTGTCGCTGACCACGGCCCGGGAAATCACCATCCCGGCGCATCCGCCCAGGGCCTGGACAAAGCGTGCGCCGATCAGCCATTCCAGGTTCGGCGCATAGGCGCAGGCCAGGGAGGCCAGCGTGAACAGGCCCACCCCCGCCAGCAGCGGCAGGCGCCGGCCAAAACGATCGGCCACCGGGCCATAGGCCAACTGGCCGATGGACAGGCCGAGGAAGTAGGCGGCCAGGGTCAGCTGAACGTGTTTTTCATCGGTGCCGAAAGCCAGGGCCATCGAGGGGAAGGCCGGCAGGTAGAAGTCGATGGCCAGCGGGCCGAAAGCGCTCAGAGCGCCGAGAATCAGGATTGTGCGGAGGTTCATGGCATCCAAACGAGCGTTGGTCAGCGGTCGCACAGTCTAGCCGCGCTTGGACGCCTTGAACATTCCGATAGGTCGCTAACTATATAAAAAGGCTCAGGCAACCTTGACCGCGTAGCCTTCCTCGCTGATCAGGCTGATCACCTCATCGCTGGACAGGCGGCTCTCGACTCCGACTTCCTTGGCCGCCAGATCCACCCGCACGGTGGCCGCCGGGTCCTTGCTTTGCAGCGCCTGGGTGATGGCACGCACACAGTGACCGCAGGACATGCCTTGAACGTTGAATACTTGCATTGCGCTTCTCCTGTATTGGGTTGGAGCAAGTCTTGTCCTTGCCACCGTGGCAAGGTCAAGTTCCGGATTGATCTGCCGGGCTGGAAATCGGCGGCGCGCTCGGCCAAGCTGCACGTCTTACGACATAACAGCGGGAGATTCAGCCATGCGCTGGTCAACTTTCAGCCTCGTCGGCCTCCTGGGCCTGTTCGCGGCAACCCCATCGGCGCTGGCCGCCGGAGAGGACTACGGCGTGCTGATCATTTCCAGGGAGCGGCTGGAAGTCGCCACGTCCTGCGAGATCGGCCTGTACATCCAGGACCAGCTCGCCGGTCGGCTGTTCCAGGAACAGAGCGCCTCGTTCAACCTGCCGCCGGGCAAGGTTTCTCTGCGCCTGAAACTGCTGCCAGGCCAGGCCCCGGGCTGCAATGCCGGGCTGCTTGCCCCGAGTTCCCAGGACATCAGCCTGCGGGCTGGCGATGTGCTGAAGTTCCGCATCGCCATGAACGCCTCGGGCATGTACCTCAAGCCCGCCGCCCTGGAATACTGACACCCCGCCCCCTGCCGAGCTCCCGGGGCCTGCTGTTCGCGCACTGCGAGCAGCCCCTGGGACAAAATGAAGCACCCGTGCAATGCCCCCTTGACCTTGCCTGCGTGGCAAGGTTGATCCTGTAGGCAACATTCACAGGGAGCGTCGCCATGCCTGAATCAACCACTTTCGACCTGCCGATTGCCGGCATGACCTGCGCCAGTTGCGCCGGGCGCGTAGAGCGTGCCCTGGGCAAGGTCGCCGGCATTCGCACGGTCAGCGTCAACCTGGCCACGGAACAGGCTCGGGTCGAAGCACCGCAAGACAGCCTGCCGGCCCTGCTGGAAGCCGTGGAAAACGCCGGCTACAGCGTGCCGGTGCAAGCCGTCGAACTGAGCATCGGCGGCATGACCTGCGCCACCTGCGCCGGGCGAGTCGAACGCGCCTTGAACAAACTCCCCGGCGTCCGCAGCGCCAGCGTCAACCTGGCCACCGAGCGTGCCCATGTCGAACTGCTGGGCCAGGTCGACCCGGCGCTGCTGGTCAATGCCGTGACCCAGGCCGGCTACTCCGCCAGCCTGTGGCAGGCCGAGCAGAAACAGGGCGACGAGCAACAGCAGAACCTGCGACGCGAGCGCTGGAGCCTGGTGCTGGCCATCCTCCTGGCCCTGCCCCTGGTGCTGCCGATGCTGGTGCAGCCGTTCGGCCTGCACTGGATGCTTCCGGCCTGGGCCCAGTTCGCCCTGGCCACCCCGGTGCAGTTCATCTTCGGTGCACGCTTTTATGTCGCGGCCTGGAAGGCCGTGCGCGCCGGCAGCGGCAACATGGACCTGCTGGTGGCCCTGGGCACCAGCGCCGGCTATGGCCTGAGCCTGTACGAATGGGCCACCGCCGCCGCGGGCAGCATGCCGCACCTGTACTTCGAGGCCTCGGCGGTGGTAATCGCCCTGGTGCTGCTGGGCAAATACCTGGAAAGCCGCGCCAAGCGCCAGACCGCCAGTGCCATCCGCGCCCTGGAAGCCCTGCGTCCGGAACGGGCGATCCAGGTCATCGACGGCCGCGAACAGGAAGTCGCGATCAGCGCCTTGCGCCTGGGTGACCTGGTGCTGGTCAAACCCGGCGAGCGCTTTCCGGTGGACGGCGAAGTCATCGAAGGCCAGAGCCATGCCGATGAAGCGCTGATCAGCGGCGAGAGCCTGCCCGTGCCCAAGCAACCCGGCGACAAGGTCACCGGTGGCGCCATCAACGGCGAAGGCCGGCTGCTGGTGCGCACCCTGGCCCTGGGGGCGGAAACCGTGCTGGCGCGGATCATTCGCCTGGTGGAAGACGCCCAGGCCGGCAAGGCACCGATCCAGAAACTGGTGGATAAAGTCAGCCAGGTGTTCGTGCCCACTGTCCTGGTACTGGCGCTGATCACGCTGGTGGGCTGGTGGCTGTACGGCGCACCGCTGGAAACCGCGGTGATCAACGCCGTGGCGGTGCTGGTGATCGCCTGCCCTTGCGCCCTGGGGCTGGCCACGCCCACGGCGATCATGGCCGGCACCGGCGTGGCGGCCCGCCACGGCATCCTGATCAAGGATGCCGAAGCCCTGGAGCGGGCCCACGAAGTCAGTTCGGTGGTTTTCGACAAGACCGGCACCCTGACCTCCGGCACCCCGCGCATCGCCCATATGCAGGCGGTGGAAGGCGATGAAAACAGCGTGCTGCAACTGGCCGGTGCCCTGCAGCGCGGCAGTGAGCACCCTCTGGCCAAGGCCGTGCTGGACCTGTGCCAGGAACGCCAACTGCCGGTGGCTGACGTCAGCGCCAGCCAGTCCCTCACCGGGCGAGGCATCGCCGGCACCCTGGAGGGCCGCCAACTGGCCCTGGGCAACCGCCGCCTGCTGGAAGAAAGCGGCCTCAACCCCGGCGATCTGGCCCAGGCGGCCAGGAACTGGGAACACGAAGGCCGGACCCTGTCCTGGCTGATCGAGCAGAGCCCGCAATCCCGGGTGCTGGGCCTGTTCGCCTTTGGCGACACCCTCAAGCCCGGCGCGCTGCAGGCGGTGCAGCAACTCAATGCACGGCATATCAGCAGCCATTTGCTGACCGGCGACAACCGCGGCAGCGCCAAGGTGGTGGCCGACGCCCTGGGCATCACCGACGTGCACGCCGAAGTGCTGCCGGCGGACAAGGCGGCCACGGTGGCCGAGCTGAAAAAGACCGGCGTGGTGGCCATGGTCGGGGATGGTATCAACGACGCCCCGGCCCTCGCGGCGGCGGACATCGGCATCGCCATGGGCGGCGGCACCGACGTGGCCATGCATGCGGCCGGCATCACCCTGATGCGCGGCGATCCACGGTTGATCCCGGCGGCCCTGGAAATCAGCCGCAAGACCTACGCGAAGATTCGCCAGAACCTGTTCTGGGCCTTCGTCTACAACCTGATCGGCATCCCGCTGGCGGCCTTCGGCCTGCTCAACCCGGTGCTCGCCGGGGCGGCCATGGCGCTGTCCAGCGTCAGCGTGGTCAGCAATGCGCTACTGTTGAAAACCTGGAAACCCAAAGACCTGGAGAACGCCGAATGAACATCGGCCAAGCAGCCCGAAAGAGCGGCCTGAGCGCCAAGATGATCCGTTACTATGAGTCCATCGGCCTGCTCAAGCCCGCCCATCGCAGTGACAGCGGCTATCGCCTGTATGGCGATGACGACCTGCACAGCCTGGCCTTCATCAAGCGCTCCCGGGACCTGGGGTTTTCCCTGGAAGAGGTGGGCAAGCTGCTGACCCTGTGGCAGGACCGGCAGCGGGCCAGCGCCGATGTGAAGGCCCTGGCCCGCCAGCATATCGACGAGTTGAACCAGAAGATCCGCGAGCTGGCAGGGCTGCGCGACACCTTGCAGGACCTGGTGGAGCACTGCCAGGGCGACCACCGCCCGGACTGCCCGATCCTCAAGGAACTGGCCTCGGGCAGTTGCTGCGGATCCTGAGCCTGTGACCTGCCGGCCCATGTAGCCGCTGCCGA
>NZ_VYKE01000071.1:0-29242 GCF_032424515.1 Pseudomonas sp. JV245A | reverse complement strand
CCGTGCTGTTCCTGCTGGGCGGCCACCTGTTCATCGAAATGCAGACCGATATTCCCGACGTGCGCCAGACCGCCTTTACCTACCTGCCCTACCTCGCCGTACTGCCGTTGATTGCGGTCTGGAGCTACCTGCTGGACGGCCTGTTCATCGGCGCCACCCGGGCCCGGGAAATGCGCAACGGCATGCTCCTGACCGTGCTCCTGCTGCTGCCCTTTGCCTGGGCTCTGCAAGGCCTGGGCAACCACGGCCTGTGGCTGACGTTCCTGCTGTTCATGTTCCTGCGCAGCCTGACCCTGGGCGCCTTCGCCTGGCACCTGCAGCGCCGCGACCGCTGGTTCGCCGAGGCTCGCTGAACCTCGTGCACGCAGGCCGTACAGCCTGAATTGCGGGCAAAAAAAACCCACCGCAAGCGGTGGGTTTCCAGGGTTCGCCGGGGCTGTCAGGAAGACAGGTAGGACGAACGGGTCAGGCCCAGGCGCAATGCGTCAAGGAACTGGGTACGCTCGGCGGCGCTGATCTTGGCGCTGGCCACCTTGTCGCGGTAGTGGGTCATCAACTCCTCCGGCGACAGGTGCACGTAGCGCAGCATGTCTTCGATGGTGTCGTGGGTCTCGATCCCGGCGTGGTACACGCTGCCATTGGCCCGCTGGTAGATGTTCACCGAGTCGGTGTCGCCGAACAGGTTGTGCATGTCACCAAGGATTTCCTGGTAGGCGCCCACCAGGAAGATCCCCAGCAGGTAGTCCTCGCCCTCGTTGAGGCCATGCACTGGCAGGCTGGTCTCGATGCTCTGCTCGTCGACGTACTGCTTGATCTTGCCGTCGGAGTCGCAGGTCAGGTCCTGCAACACCGCGCGGCGTAGCGGCTCTTCGTCGAGGCGGTGCAGCGGCAGGATCGGCAGGACCTGGCCGATGGCCCAGGTGTCCGGCAGGCTCTGGAATACCGAGAAGTTGCAGATGTACTTGTCGGCCAGCTTGTCGTTGAGTTCGTCCAGCACCTGGCGGTGGGAACGCTGGCGCGCCTTGAGCGAGTTGTGCAGGCGCCGGCATACGGCGAAGTAGCACTGCTCGGCCAGGGCTTTCTCGGCCAGGGTCAGCTTGCCGTCGGCGTACTGGGCGGCCACGTCGCTCATGTAGTGAGTGGCGCGCCAGTAGGTTTCGGTGACCATTTCAATGTCGGTCGGGCCCAGCAGGTCCACCAGCCATTGCACGGTTTCCGGCAGCTCCTGCTTGTTGTCGATCTGCGGCACGTCGTCGTTGTGCTTCTCGACGTCGGTGACCTGCACCACCAGCATGGCGTGGTGGGCGGTCAGGGAGCGGCCGCTCTCGGAGAAGATGTGCGGGTGCGGCAGGCTCTGCGCGTCGCAGAATTCCTTGAGCATGCCCACCACCACGCCGGCGTAGTCGTCCATGTCGTAGTTGATCGAACTGGCGTTGCGCGAGTGGGTGCCGTCATAGTCCACACCCAGGCCGCCGCCGACGTCGATGTGGTCCACCGGCAGGCCGAGGTTGCGCAGCTCGCCGTAGTAGCGGATCGCTTCCTTGAAGCCGTGCTGGTAGTCCGCCAGGTTGGCGATCTGCGAGCCCATGTGGAAGTGCAGCAGGCGAATGCCCTGGTCCAGGCCGGCGGCGCGGAAGCGCTCCACCACCGACAGCAGTTGCGCCGCCGACAGGCCGAACTTGGACTTTTCACCACCGGTGTCGGCCCACTTGCTCGAAGCCAGGGACGACAGGCGCACCCGCAGGCCCACCTGTGGCTTGACCTTGAGGGACGCCGCTTCCTCGATCACCAGGCCCACTTCGGACTCTTTCTCGATGACGATGAACACGTTGTGGCCCAGCTTCTGGCCCATCAGCGCCAGGCGGATGAACTCGCGGTCCTTGTAGCCGTTGCAGACAATGGTGCCGCCCTTGGGCGCCAGGGCCAGTACCGCCAGCAGCTCCGGCTTGGAGCCGGCTTCCAGGCCGATGGAAACATTCTGGGTGGCGATGATGTTCTCGATCACCGCTTCTTGCTGGTTGACCTTGATCGGGTACAGCGCGGTGTACTTGCTCTGGTATTCCAGGCGCCCGATGTTGGCATCGAAGGCACCGGTCAGCTGGCGCACGCGGTCCTGGAGGATGTCCGGGAAGCGCACCAGCAACGGCAGGGACAAGCCGCTCTTGCGCAGCTCCTCGACCTGCTCGAACAGATCGATGGGCAAGCTGCTCGGGCCGTTCGGACGAACTTCGACGCGACCGGCGTCATTGATCGCGAAATACCCGGCCCCCCAATGGCGAATCCCGTAGACACTGCGGCTGTCCGCAACTGTCCATTGGCTGCCATCGTCTTTACGTGTGCGTCGTACGGACATCGAAGTCCCCTATAAAGAAGTCATAGAGCGCCGCCCCACTCCAGGGCTGGCGCAGTCTAAAGAATGAAAATGACGATTAGCCTGCAAGCGCAATAGACCGCGCCCGCCGTGCCGAGTTTAGAAACCGTTCATGAACAGGCTCTGTGAAAACCATGGAGACGACGCCGGTGTCCTGAGCGAATCAAGACAGGGTCCAGTCACAGGTGGTTTTCACAGAGGCTGCTAGCCGCCGGACTTCTTCGCCTTGAAACCGTGCTTGACCAGTTCCGCCAAGAGTAGCTCGACATGGTCGCCCTGGATTTCGATGACGCCGTCTTTCAGGGCGCCGCCGGTGCCACAGCGTTTCTTCAGCGTCGTGGCCAGCTCCTTGAGGGCATCTTCGGCCAGGGGCACGCCGGTGATGGTGGTCACCGTCTTGCCGCCACGGCCCTTGCTTTCGCGGCGCACGCGGGCAATGCCGTCGCCGGCCGGGATCACGGTTTGTTTGCAGATACAGGCGGCTACCGGCTGGCTACAGTCCGGGCAATGTCGACCTGCGTCGGTGGAAAATACCAGGCCACCAAGGGCGGCGAAGGATGCGGCTTTTTTGGCCACCGGCAATCCTCTTGGGAGGACAAAGACTGGTCGAAGCACATGGCGGTGCCATCGACCGCGAAGCCCCACTCAGGCAGGGGCAGCGCTACTGAACCAGGGCAGCCTAGTTCAGCTTGAAAAGTCGCGCAGTGTAACGGCAAAAAGCCCGGTTGCTAAGAGCCAATCAGCGCCAATTTATGCAACTTTAGCGACGCCGTGCCAGATAGCGCTGCAGGGCAGCCAGGGAGTCCGGGCAATAGGGCTTTTCGTGGATTTCCCGCAGCACCTGATCCAGTGGCATGAAGTGCGCTTCGAGGACTTCTTCCGGCTGCAGGCGCAGCGGGCCGTCCCACACCGCACAGAACGCCGAGCACCAGAGGCGGTTGCCGGTGTCCTCGAAGAAGAAATGATCGTGGGCGACCAGTTCCACCCCGCTCACCCCCAGTTCCTCCTCCAGTTCCCGGGCGGCCGACTCGGCGTAGCTCTCGCTGGCCAGGACCATGCCGCCGGCAGCGACGTCCCAGTAGCCCGGGTAGATGGCCTTGCTCAGGGTTCGCCGGTGCACGCACAGCTCACCGGCGGAGTTGAACAGCATGATGTAGGTGCCACGCCCGATCAGGCCGCGCTCGCGCAACTCGGAACGGACCATGGCACCCAGCAACTGGTCTTCGCCATCGACCCAGGCAATCTGTTCTGCATCGGAGGCGGCGCGGTGGGCCGCCTCTTTGTCGGTTGCGACCATGGATCAGCCTTGATTGAGCAATTGACGCAAGTCGATGACCGCCGCGTTGGCCCGGGAAATATAGTTGGCCATCACCAGCGAGTGGTTGGCCAGCACGCCGAAGCCGCTGCCATTGAGAATCATCGGGCTCCAGACCGGCTCCTGGGACGCTTCCAGTTCGCGAATGATCTGGCGCACGCTGACGGTGGCGTTCTTCTTCGCCAGCACATCGGCGAAGTCCACCTCGATGGCCCGCAGCAGGTGCGACAGCGCCCAGGCCTGGCCACGGGCTTCGTAGAACACGTTGTCGATCTGCATCCACGGGGTTTCCACCACTTCTTCATCGACCTGCGGGCCCTGGCCCGGGGCCGGCACTTCGGTCTTCAGAGCAGTATTGAGCTTGACCCGGCCGACGCTGGCCGACAGGCGCTGGGACAGCGAGCCCAGGCGCGTGCCAACGTCACCCAGCCAGTTGTTGAGGTTGTCGGCGCGGGCATAGAACTGCGCGGTCTTCTGGTTCGGATCGGACAGACGCGCCTGGTAGCGGCTCAGGGAGTTGATGCCTTCCTGGTACTCCGATTCGCTGGACGGCAGGATCCAGCTCTTGTTGTCGAAGTTGAAGCGCGGCTCGGCCTTGGCCAGGTCGGCGTCTTCGGCGGACTGCGACTGGGAACGGGCGAAGTCCTTGCGCAGGGCACGGGTCAGGTCGCGGACCTGGACCAGCACGCCGTATTCCCAGCTCGGCATGTTGTCCATCCACAGCCCCGGTGGAAAACGGTCGTTGGAAATGTAGCCACCCGGCTTGTCCAGCAGGGTGCCGACCACGGTCTTCAGGGTTTCCACGGTGGTGTAGCCCACCACCATCTGTCGGCCTTCCTTCTCGGCGGCGATCTGGGCGTTCTGCTGGACCGGGAACAGCGCCGGCTCCTGGCTCCAGTACCAGCCCAGGGCACCGGTGACCAGCAGATACAGGCCCAGCAAGGTGGCCAGGGCACGACTGAACAGCAGGCCACCGAAATAGCTGCGTGTCGCCGACTTGGGTTCGGCAGCACGATCTGGCGCGCTGCCTGCGCGATTCTTCCAATCCAGCATGGCTATGTCCTTTCAATCACTTGAGTTCATCGGTTCGACCACAACCCTACTCCATCGTGCCTTGCCTTGACGGGATAAATCTTCCGGCAAATGCGCGCCGCGCAATGATTGCGAATCAGCTGGCCACTATAAATGAAGCACAGTCCGGAGCCTACGCGACCAGTCGGTCAGGAACTGAATAACGTCGCTTTGCACATTATTGACGTACGACACTCATGGGACACAAAAGTGGTGCTAGCATAGAGCCACCAGTCGATCTCAGCATGCACCCTAACTAGTAGTCAGGATATGACCGAGCCAGAAGACCCCAGCCGTGAGCGCCTCAAGCACCACTTTGCCCAGCGGGTAATTCATCAGGCACGTCAGATTCTTGAGATATGGCAGCGTCTGCAACGCAGCGAATGGTCGACCACCGACATGTCGGAGCTGTGCGAGGCCAACCTGCGCCTGCTGCGCTTCGCCGAACGTTTCGAACAACCCGAACATACCCAGCTGGCCCGCAGCATCAGCCAGTCCCTGGAAGCGGTGGACGCCAACCGTGGCCGCCTCAGCAGCAACCTGATCACCGACCTCAACCGCCTGATGCAGCGCCTGTCGCGCACCGGGCTGCGCCACGGCGACCAACTGGAACAGACCTTCCTGCCGCCCCTGCGCAAGCCGATCTACGTGATGCTGCAGGACCACGACCGGGCCGAGCGCCTGGCCAAGCAGTTGGAATTCTTCGGCCTCAGCGCCCAGTCCCTGGACAGCATTCCGGCCTTTCGTTCGTCCATGGTCGAACGCCTGCCGGCGGCCATCGTCATCGATGTGGATTTCTGCGGTGCCGGCATGGGCCTGACCCTGGCCGCCGAGGCCCAGGTCGGCCTGGAGCAGAAACTCCCGCTGCTGTTCTTCAGCCTGCATGAAACCGACACCCCGACGCGCCTGGCCGCAGTGCGCGCCGGCGGCCAGGAATTCCTCACCGGCACCCTGGAAGCCTCCAGCCTGCTGGAAAAAATCGAAGTACTGACCTGCGTCGCCCAGTACGAACCCTATAAGGTGCTGATCATCGACGACTCCCGGGCCCAGGCGCTGCACACCGAGCGCCTGCTCAACAGCGCCGGGATCGTCACCCGCACCCTGATCGAACCGATCCAGGCCATGGCCGAGCTGGCGGACTTCCAGCCTGACCTGATCATTCTCGACATGTACATGCCGGCCTGCACCGGCACCGAGCTGGCCAAGGTAATCCGCCACAACGACCGCTACGTCAGCGTGCCGATCATCTACCTGTCCGCCGAGGACGACCTGGACAAGCAACTGGACGCCATGAGCGAAGGCGGCGACGACTTCCTCACCAAGCCGATCAAGCCCCGGCACCTGATCACCACCGTGCGCAACCGCGCGGCCCGGGCGCGCAACCTCAAGGCGCGGATGGTCCGCGACAGCCTCACCGGCCTGTACAACCACACCCATATCCTGCAACTGCTGGAAGACTGCAGTTTCCGCGCCCGTCGCGAGGGCAAGCCGCTGAGCTTCGCCATGCTGGATATCGACCACTTCAAGCGGGTCAACGACAGCCACGGCCACCCCATGGGCGACCGGGTGATCAAGAGCCTGGCGCTGTTTCTCAAACAGCGCCTGCGCAAGACCGACTTCATCGGCCGCTACGGCGGCGAAGAATTTGCCATTGTCATGCCCGACACCGACCAGGACGCCGCATGCAAGGTTCTGGACGAAATCCGCCAGCGCTTTGCCGAGATCCACTACCCGGCCCAGCCCCAGGACCTGTGGTGCACCTTCAGCGCCGGGGTGGTGGAAATGCAGGAGGATTCCGACAGCCTGATGATGGCCAGCCAGGCCGACGAAGCCCTGTACCGGGCCAAGCATGGCGGGCGCAATCGGGTCCAGGCCGCGCGATCAAGTCAAAGTGCCATCTTTTCATCCGAATCCACCGATTCGGTCATAACCTTGTAATACAAACGCAATAAATTCAGGCGCTTACCATTTAAGCCGTTGGTAGAGCCCCGATGCGCCTGAAGCTGCTGACCAATCTCAATACCCTGCTGCTCGTTGCCGTTTGCCTCGCCCTGGGGGCGACGCTGTGGTGGTCGCAACGGGCCCTGGAACGCCCCTATCTATTGATGGAGCGCTACCTGGGGCTGTCCCAGCAGTTTCAGAACCAGGTGGCGCGCAATATCGAAGACTACCTGGCCAGCGGCGATGCCCTGCGCCTGAGCAGTGCGGCCCAGGCCCTGGAAACCCTGCAGGGCGAGCTGGGCGAACTGCCGCCACCGCTGGCGCAAAGCCTGCGCCCGAGCCTGGCCAGCCTCGACGACTTCAGCAAGACCGACCTGCTGGCCGCCGGCAAGTTGGCAGGCGATCCCCAGGCCCTGCTGTTGCAGGCCGAACGCGAGTTGGGCGCGAACCTGGAGCAGCTCAGCCAGTACGCCAGCGGGGCCAGGAGCGCGGAAGCGGCGAACTACCTGCCTTTATTGCTCACCGCCTGCCAGCACCTGGGCAAGCTCTCCCTGGCCCGGGACAAGCTGGTGAGCAGTGGCCGCAGCGAGCTGGCCGCCGATGTGGAACGGGAAGTGAACAGCATCCGCGCCCAGGCCGATCAGCTCGAAGCCCTGCCTTTATTGGGCGTGGCCGCCAGCAGCGAATCGGGCACCGATGATTTCGCCGCCATGATGGGCCTGGAAAACACCGAAAAAGCCGCCGCCGAAGATGCCGGCATAGGCTTCAAGCGTGAACTCAACAGCCTGCTCAGCCGCTATCCGGCAGAACTGCAACGCACCCGCGAGCAGATCCAGAAGCGCGCCGACCTGAGCGCCGCAACCCTGCTGAAGATCAACGCCGTGCGCCAGGCCATCGCCGAGCTGGAACCGGCGGTACGGGCCCAGCACGGGCAGATCCAGGGCGAAGTGCGGCTGATGCAGGGGCTGATGATCGGCCTGATCCTGTTGATCGCCCTGGTGATCGACACCTTGCAGCGCAAGCTGGCGCGGGTTCTGACCAACCTCGCCCCGGCGCTGTCGACCTGGGCCGAAGGCGACTTCAGCCGACCGATCCAGCTGGGCAAGACCAACCGCGAACTGCATGACATCGAGGAATCCCTGAACCGCCTGCGGGCCTACCTGGTGGACCTGGTGGGCACCATCCGCCAGAACGCCGAACAAGTGGCCGGCAGCAGCCGTGCCCTGGCCGACCTGAGCAGCGGCCTGCACAGCGGCGCCGAGCGCCAGGCCGGCGACACCGCACAGATCCGCGATGCCCTGGGCGAACTGGAAGCCACCATCCAGCAGGTCGCCGGGGACGCCAGCCAGGCCGCCGACGCCAGCCGCAGTGCTGGCCTCGCCGTGCAGCAGGGGCAGAAAGTCATAGGCCTGAGCCTCACCGGGCTGCACGCCCTTGTCGGGGAAGTCCAGGGCAACGCGCAGATGATCGAACACCTGGCGCAGGAATCCGCCACCATCGGCGGCGTGCTGACGGTGATCCGCTCCATCGCCGACCAGACCAACCTGCTGGCCCTCAACGCCGCCATAGAAGCCGCCCGCGCCGGGGAAATGGGCCGCGGTTTTGCCGTGGTCGCCGAAGAAGTGCGCTCCCTGGCCCAGCGCACCGCCGGGGCCACCGCGGAGATCCAGACCCTGATCGCCGGCCTGCAGGCCGCCGCCCAGCAATCGGTACAAGGCATGCGCGCCCAGGTCGAACACGCCGAGGCCACCGCCGGCCAGGCCCAGGCCGCCGATGGCGCCCTGGACGAAATCGTCGGGGCGATCCAGACCATCGCCGATACCGCCGTGCGGATCGCCGATGTCACTGCCCAGCAGAGCGGCGCGGTGAGCGAAATCCGCGATCACAGCGAACGCATCCACCAGTTGGGTGGCGACAACCTGCTGCGCATCGGCGAAGGCCGGGCCCAGGGCGAAAACCTGCTGGACCTGGGCGGGCAATTGCATACGGCAGTCCAAGCGTTCCGCGTCTAGGCTCTGAAACGGGCGCGCAAACCACAACCCACCGCCATCAGCGACGAAACGGGCAACAAGAAGCACGCGCCCCTTCTTGAGGGCAAATGACCGGATTTAATCTGTCGGTCACATATTTTGCGCAAACATCGGTCATCGTGCTGGCTATTGCAGAGAACTGGACAGTCATAAAGTCTTTCCGGCATAGTCGCCGGGTTCTGACAACAGCCCCCGATAACAAGGAACAACCGATGGCCACCCTACTGGTTCTTCACGGACCCAACCTGAACCTGCTCGGCACCCGTGAACCGGGGGTCTACGGTGCAACTACCCTGGCCCAGATCAACCAGGACCTGGAGCAACGGGCCCGTGATGCCGGGCACCATCTGCAGTACCTGCAGAGCAATGCCGAGTACGAATTGATCGAGCGCATCCATGCCGCCCGCGATGAAGGCGTGGATTTCATTTTGATCAATCCAGCAGCTTTTACGCATACAAGCGTCGCATTACGTGACGCGCTGCTGGCGGTGAGCATCCCATTCATCGAAGTGCATTTGTCCAACGTGCACAAACGCGAACCTTTCCGTCATCACTCCTACTTCTCCGATGTTGCGGTGGGAGTGATCTGCGGCCTTGGCGCCAGCGGTTACCGACTGGCCCTGGAGGCCGCCCTAGAACAGCTTGAACGTCAGGCAAACGCTTGAACGACAAGCGATAAACGCCCCTGACCGACCCTTGGGAGTTGATGATTCATGGATATCCGTAAAGTTAAGAAACTGATCGAACTGCTGGAAGAGTCCGGCATCGACGAGCTGGAGATCAAGGAAGGCGAAGAGTCCGTACGCATCAGCCGCCACAGCAAGACTCCAGCCCAGCAGTACTACGCACCGGCTCCGGTTGCCGCTCCAGTGGCTGCGCCTGCCGCTGCCGCTCCTGCTGCCGCCGCCGCTCCTGCAGCACCGGCCGCACCCGCGCTGAACGGCACCGTGGCCCGTTCGCCGATGGTCGGTACTTTCTACCGCAAGTCTTCGCCTACCTCGCCAGCCTTCGTTGAAGTCGGCCAGAGCGTGAAGAAGGGCGACACCCTGTGCATCGTCGAAGCGATGAAGATGATGAACCACATCGAAGCTGAAACCAGCGGTGTGATCGAGTCCATTCTTGTCGAAGACGGCCAGCCGGTTGAGTACGACCAACCGCTGTTCACCATCGTTTGAACCGCGGAGAGTCTTTGATGTTGAAGCCTGCGAAGTTGGAAAAAGTCCTGATCGCCAACCGCGGCGAAATCGCCCTGCGGATCCTGCGTGCCTGCAAGGAAATGGGGATCAAGACCGTAGCCGTCTACTCCAAGGCCGACAAGGAGCTGATGCACCTGGGCCTGGCAGACGAATCGGTATGCATCGGCCCTGCGCAAGCCGCGCAGTCCTACCTGCACATCCCGGCCATCATCGCGGCCGCTGAAGTCACTGGCGCCACGGCGATCCACCCTGGCTACGGCTTCCTCGCGGAAAACGCCGACTTCGCCGAACAGGTGGAAAACTCCGGCTTCGCCTTCATCGGCCCGAAAGCCGAGACCATCCGCCTGATGGGCGACAAGGTTTCCGCCAAGCACGCCATGATCGCTGCCGGCGTACCGACGGTTCCAGGTTCCGACGGCCCGCTGCCGGAAGACGAGGAAACCGCCCTGCGCATCGGCCGTGAAGTCGGCTACCCGGTGATCATCAAGGCCGCCGGTGGCGGTGGTGGTCGCGGCATGCGCGTGGTGCACAAGGAAGAAGACCTGATCGCCTCGGCGAAGCTGACCCGCTCCGAAGCCGGCGCGGCGTTCGGCAACCCGATGGTCTACCTCGAGAAGTTCCTGACCAACCCACGTCACGTGGAAGTCCAGGTGCTGTCCGACGGCCAGGGCAATGCCATCCACCTGGGCGACCGCGACTGCTCGCTGCAGCGTCGGCACCAGAAGGTCCTCGAAGAAGCGCCGGCACCGGGCATCGACGAGACCGCCCGCCAGGAAGTCTTCGCCCGCTGCGTCAAGGCGTGCATCGACATCGGCTACCGTGGCGCCGGCACGTTCGAGTTCCTCTACGAGAACGGCCGCTTCTACTTCATCGAGATGAACACTCGCGTGCAGGTAGAGCACCCGGTATCGGAAATGGTGACCGGTATCGACATCGTCAAGGAAATGCTCAGCATTGCCGCCGGCAACAAGCTGTCGTTCACCCAGGACGACGTCGTGATCCGCGGCCACGCGCTGGAATGCCGGATCAACGCCGAAGACCCGAAAACCTTCATGCCAAGCCCAGGCACGGTCAAGCATTTCCATGCCCCGGGCGGCAACGGCGTGCGCGTCGACTCGCACCTGTACAGCGGTTACGCGGTTCCACCGAACTACGATTCGTTGATCGGCAAGCTGATCACCTACGGGGCCACCCGTGACGAAGCCATGGCGCGCATGCGCAATGCGCTGGACGAAATCGTCGTCGACGGGATCAAGACCAACATCCCGCTGCACCGCGACCTGACCCGTGACGAAGGCTTCTGCAAAGGGGGCGTGAACATTCACTACCTCGAGCACAAGCTGGCCGAGCAACACTGATCGGCACCCGCCACACCGACAAGGCCGCTTTAGAGCGGCCTTGTCGTATCCGCCGCCCTGCAGGAGCGAGCCTGCTCGCGAACCGCGCAGCGGCCATTCCCTGATCAACCGTCCTTGCGACCAAGCACAGGGCATCCCCCTCGCTCCCAAGGGGCGTCTCGCGTAAACTTGCGCGCTTCTCGCGGCCCACTAGGCTGCACATCACATATTTTCAAAGGTGCCCGCCATGCCTTGGCTGCAAGTCCGTCTCGCCATCAGCCCAGAACAAGCCGAAACCTACGAAGACGCTTTTCTTGAAGTCGGTGCCGTCTCGGTCACCTTCATGGACGCCGAGGATCAGCCGATCTTCGAACCTGAACTGAACACCACCCCGCTCTGGTCCCACACCCATCTGCTGGCCCTGTTCGAGGGCGGCACCGAAGCCGCCAGCGTACTCGCCCACATGGAACTGCTGACCGGCGGCCCGCTGCCCGAGCATCACAGCGAAGTCATCGAAGACCAGGATTGGGAGCGCAGCTGGATGGACAACTTCCAGCCCATGCGTTTCGGCCAGCGCCTGTGGATCGTTCCCAGCTGGCACGCCGCGCCGGAGCCCGAGGCCGTGAACCTGCTGCTGGACCCGGGCCTGGCCTTCGGCACCGGCACCCACCCGACCACCGCCCTGTGCCTGGAATGGCTGGACGGCCAGGACCTGAAGGACTGCAACGTGCTGGACTTCGGCTGCGGCTCGGGGATCCTGGCCATTGCCGCCCTGTTGCTGGGCGCCAAACAGGCGGTGGGCACCGACATCGACGTGCAAGCCCTGGAAGCCTCCCGTGACAACGCCGGGCGCAACGGCATTGCCGACGAGCTGTTCCCGCTCTACCTGCCCGAGCAGTTGCCCCAGGTGCAAGCCGATGTACTGGTGGCCAACATCCTGGCCGGGCCACTGGTGGCCCTGGCGCCGCAGCTTTCGGGGCTGGTCAAGTCCGGCGGGCGCCTGGCGCTTTCCGGCATCCTTGCCGAACAGGGCGAGGAAGTCGCCGCAGCTTATGCCCAGGACTTCGATCTGGACCCGATCGCCACCCTTGATGGCTGGGTGCGCATCACCGGCCGTCGGCGCTAGAATGGCCGCCTGCATAATCCGGATGGCCGCATGACCGACAGTTTCGTCACCCAGTGCCCGCATTGCCAAACCCGCTTCCGCGTCAGCCACGCCCAGTTGAGCGTGGCCCGTGGAGTGGTTCGCTGTGGCTCCTGCCTGCAGGTGTTCAACGCCGCACGGCAGTTGCTCGAGCAGCGCGCGGCCAAGGAAGCTGCCACCTCGAAAGCCGCTGCCAAACCCGTAGCGCCACCGGCTGCTCCCGCAGCGACCGTGGCGCCGGCACCGGCGGCACCCGAGCCGGATCTGCCCCCCCCCGCGGCCCCTGCCGCTCCTCAGCGCGCCATCAGCCAGAAGCAATGGTCGGCCGCCGAGATGGACCTGGATCACCTGGACCTCGATGAGGAACTGGCCAAGCTCGAACAGCGTGAAATCCAGCCAGCCAAGGCCTTTGGCCAGGAACGCGAGCACAAGGAAGGCAGCCTCAGCGCCCGGCGCGACACCCAGGACGCCGACGAGGCGCACTGGCCGGACGGACTGTTCGGCAGCGCCGCCGAACGGGACGACAGCGAGCCTTCGCCCCCCAAGGTGCAACCGGACGACGCCGAACCCAGCGCCGAACCACCCAAGCCCAGCCGCACCGAACCGTCGCTGTCGTTCAACCTCGCGGACCTGGACGACGAACCCCAGGCGCCCAGGTTGCGCCTGGACGATGACCTGGAACCTCACTCGCCTGCCAACCCGGACGACCAGGACGACGAGCCCGCCGTCTCCGGCAAGAAGCGCCGCGAGCGCAACGAGCCCGGGGTCAAGGAAGAGGTGCTGCTGGACCTGGTGGACGACCCGCTCCACCTCGACTGGCAGAAGCGCCGCTCGCCCTGGGGCAAGCGCCTGCTCTGGCTGCTGCTGATCCTGCTGGCCGCCGGCGGCCTGGTGGGACAATACGTCGCCTATCACTTTGATGAGCTGGCCCGCCAGGACCAGTACCGCCCCTGGTTCCAGCAACTGTGCCCGGAATTCGGCTGCACGGTACCTTCCCGGGTCGACATCGCCCGGATCAAGAGCAGCAACCTGGTGGTACGCAGCCATCCGGAATTCAGCGGCGCCCTGGTGGTGGACGCCATCATCTATAACCGCGCGCCCTTCTCCCAACCCTTCCCGCTGCTTGAGCTGCGCTTCGCCGACCTCAACGGCCACCTGATCGCCAGCCGCAGCTTCAAGCCCGGGGAATACCTGGGCGGTGACTTGCAGGATGCGGCGGAAATGCCGCCGCAGACCCCGATTCACATCGCCCTGGATATTCTTGACCCCGGCCCGAAAGCGGTGAACTACAGTCTGAGTTTCCACTCGCCTGAGTGAATCGGCTGCACAAGTTCACGGACGACTCTGGATTAACGACAGTTTTATGGCTGTTTCGCCTGGATTGCTCCCAGGACGTTACAGAAGAACTGTTCAGATTTTATCCAATTCAGCCTTTATCCGGTCATCGAGAGCGGGTATCATGCCAACCCTTTTTCGAACTCTCATGATCCGGCCCCACAACAGGGAAGTCCTATGTCGGCGGTACGCATCGGCCCATATACAGTGCACAACGGTTTGATTCTCGCCCCGATGGCGGGGGTTACAGACCAGCCCTTTCGTCAGCTTTGCAAGCAATTGGGCGCGGGCCTTGTAGTCTCGGAAATGGTCACCAGCGACATGAGCTTGTGGAACAGCCGCAAATCGCGGTTGCGCATGATCCACGAAGGCGATCCCGAGCCCCGCTCGGTGCAGATTGCCGGGGGTGATGCACAGATGCTGGCAGACGCCGCCCGCGCCAACGTCGAGTTGGGCGCACAGATTATTGATATCAACATGGGTTGCCCGGCCAAGAAGGTCTGCAACAAGGTCGCCGGCTCCGCGTTGCTGAAGGACGAAGCCCTGGTCAACGAGATTCTCCAGGCAGTAGTGGCCGCTGTGGATGTACCGGTCACCCTGAAGATCCGCACCGGCTGGGACCGGGAGAACAAGAACGGCATGACGGTGGCGAAGATCGCCGAGCAGGCCGGCATCACGGCACTGGCGGTCCATGGTCGGACCCGGGCCGACCTGTACACCGGTGAAGCCGAGTACGACACCATTGCCGCGATCAAGCAGGCGGTGTCGATCCCGGTCTTTGCCAATGGCGATATCGACTCGCCGGAAAAGGCCCGGCGGGTGTTGCACGCCACCGGCGCCGACGGGCTGTTGATCGGCCGGGCCGCCCAGGGGCGGCCATGGATTTTTCGTGAGATCGAACACTTCCTCAGTACCGGTGAAACCCTCCCGGCACCGGAGCTGTTCGAGGTGGAACGTATTCTGCTAGAGCACCTGGCCGCGCTGCATGCCTTCTATGGAGATGTCATGGGCGTACGCATTGCGCGCAAGCATGTGGGCTGGTATCTCGCAACCCTGCCGGGCGCCAGGGAGTTTCGCGCCCACTTCAATCGTTTGGAAGATACGGAAGCACAATGCGCCAACGTTCGTGAGTTCTTTGCCGGACGTTACAAGAGCCTGGAAACAGGGGACGGAGAGGGGGTGGCCGCATGACGATGATGACCGAGACTTTAGTGAGTGGAACAACACCCGTGAGCGACAACGTGAATTTGAAACAGCACCTCAATACACCCAGCGAAGAAGGCCAGACCCTTCGCGGGAGTGTCGAGAAGGCGCTGCACAATTATTTCGCCCACCTTGAGGGCGCTGCCGTCACGGACGTGTACAACCTGGTGCTCTCCGAAGTCGAGGCTCCGTTGCTCGAAAGCGTGATGAACTACGTCAAGGGCAACCAGACCAAGGCCAGCGAACTCCTGGGTCTGAACCGCGGTACCCTGCGCAAGAAACTCAAGCAGTACGATTTGCTGTAAGCATTCAATCAAACCAGAAAGGCGCCCGCGTAAAAAACGGTCGCCTTTTTTGCTGACTCCTTTGCTTTTGATGGAAATTGAGATGACCGACCAGACTACCCGCCTGCCGATCCGCCGCGCCTTGATCAGTGTTTCCGACAAGACCGGGATCCTCGAATTCGCCAAGGAGCTGGAAGCCCTTGGTGTGGAGATCCTCTCCACCGGCGGGACCTTCAAACTGCTGCAGGACAACGGCGTGTCCGCAGTGGAAGTCGCGGATTACACCGGTTTCGCGGAAATGATGGATGGCCGGGTGAAGACCCTGCACCCGAAAATCCACGGCGGTATCCTCGGCCGTCGCGGCATTGACGACGCCATCATGAACGAGCACGGGATCAAGCCGATCGACCTGGTCGCGGTCAACCTCTACCCGTTCGAAGCCACCATCAACAAGCCAGGCTGCGACCTGCCGACCGCCATCGAGAACATCGACATCGGCGGCCCGACCATGGTCCGCTCGGCGGCCAAGAACCATAAGGACGTGGCCATCGTGGTCAATGCCAGCGACTACGCCGGCGTCCTGGAAAGCCTCAAGGCCGGTGGCCTGACTTACGCCCAGCGCTTCGACCTGATGCTCAAGGCCTTCGAACACACCGCTGCGTACGACGGCATGATCGCCAACTACATGGGCACCGTGAACCAGGCCGCCGAAACCCTCTCGACATCCGGCCGCAGCGAATTCCCGCGCACCTTCAACAGCCAGTTCATCAAGGCCCAGGAAATGCGCTACGGCGAGAACCCGCACCAGAGCGCGGCGTTCTACGTTGAGGCCAAGCCTGCTGAAGTCGGCATCGCCACCGCGACCCAACTGCAAGGCAAAGAGCTGTCCTACAACAACGTGGCCGACACCGACGCCGCGCTGGAATGCGTGAAGAGCTTCGTCAAGCCGGCCTGCGTCATCGTCAAGCACGCCAACCCGTGCGGCGTGGCGGTCAGCCCGGACGCTGAAGGCGGTATCCGCCAGGCGTACGAACTGGCCTACGCCACCGACACCGAATCGGCCTTCGGCGGCATCATCGCCTTCAACCGCGAGCTGGATGCAGCCACCGCCAAGGCCATCGTCGAGCGTCAGTTCGTCGAAGTGATCATTGCCCCATCCGTGAGTGAAGAAGCCCGCGCCATTGTCGCTGCCAAGGCCAACGTGCGCCTGCTGGCCTGCGGCCAGTGGTCGGCTGAGCGCGCTGCGGCCTGGGATTACAAGCGCGTCAACGGCGGCCTGCTGGTGCAGAGCCGCGACATCGGCATGATCAGTGCCGATGACCTGAAAGTCGTGACCAAGCGCGCCCCGACCGAGCAAGAGATCAACGACCTGATCTTCGCCTGGAAAGTCGCCAAGTACATCAAGTCCAACGCCATCGTCTACGCCAAGAACCGCCAGACCATCGGTGTCGGCGCCGGCCAGATGAGCCGCGTGAACTCCGCGCGAATCGCTGCCATCAAGGCCGAGCACGCCGGCTTGCAAGTCGCCGGTTCGGTCATGGCCTCCGATGCGTTCTTCCCGTTCCGCGACGGCCTGGACAACGCCGCCAAGGTCGGCATCACCGCAGTGATCCAGCCCGGCGGCTCGATGCGTGACAACGAAGTGATTGCCGCGGCCGACGAAGCGGGCATTGCCATGGTGTTCACCGGCATGCGCCACTTCCGTCACTGATACGACAACGGTCGCACTGACACCGGCATCTGCTGCGTTGGAGCCCACCTCGATGATGCTCATTGCCAACAGGCAACTGCGCTCATCGAGGTGGGCTCCGCCTTGCATCTACCACTGTCATTGCAACCTCCTGAGGCGTCCAGCTCTTCAGGTTCCAAAACAGAATTAGCGTCATCCGAGGTTTTTGAAATGAATGTACTGATCATTGGTAGCGGCGGTCGTGAACACGCTCTGGCCTGGAAAGTCGCTCAGGACCCACGGGTTCAGAAAGTGTTCGTCGCCCCAGGCAACGCCGGCACCGCCATCGAGGCCAAGTGCGAGAACGTCGCCATCGACGTCCTGGCCCTGGAGCAGCTTGCAGACTTTGCTCAGAAGAATGTGTCCCTGACCATCGTCGGCCCGGAAGTGCCGCTGGTGGCTGGCGTGGTCGACCTGTTCCGCTCCCGTGGCCTGGACTGCTTCGGCCCGACTGCCGGTGCTGCGCAGCTGGAAGGTTCGAAAGCCTTCACCAAGGATTTCCTCGCCCGCCACAAGATCCCTACTGCCGACTATCAGAACTTCACCGAGATCGAGCCGGCCCTGGCTTACCTGCGTGAAAAAGGCGCCCCGATCGTGATCAAGGCCGACGGCCTGGCCGCCGGCAAAGGCGTGATCGTCGCCATGACCCTGGCCGAAGCCGAGGAAGCGGTGCGCGACATGCTGGCCGGCAATGCCTTCGGCGACGCCGGTTCCCGCGTGGTGATCGAGGAGTTCCTCGACGGCGAGGAAGCCAGCTTCATCGTCATGGTCGACGGCAAGAACGTGCTGCCCATGGCCACCAGCCAGGACCACAAGCGCGTCGGCGACGGCGACACTGGCCCCAATACCGGTGGCATGGGCGCCTACTCCCCGGCACCGGTGGTCACTTCAGAAGTGCACCAGCGGGTGATGGATCTGGTGATCTGGCCCACCGTGCGCGGCATGGCCGAGGAAGGCAACGTCTACACCGGCTTCCTCTATGCCGGGCTGATGATCGACAAGGCCGGCAACCCGAAAGTCATCGAGTTCAACTGCCGCTTCGGCGACCCGGAAACCCAACCGGTGATGCTGCGCCTGCAATCGAGCCTGGTGCTGCTGGTGGAAGCCGCCCTGGCCCAGGCCCTGGACAAGGTCGAAGCGCAGTGGGACCCACGCCCGAGCCTGGGTATCGTTCTGGCGGCAGGCGGCTATCCTGGTGACTACGCCAAGGGCGCGGCCATCACTGGCCTGAACGCCGCGGCAGCACTGGAAGGCAAGGTGTTCCACGCCGGTACCGCACTCAAGGATGGCCAGGTCGTGACCTCCGGCGGCCGGGTACTGTGCGCTACCGCCATGGGTGACAGCGTTGACGCGGCTCAGCAACAGGCCTACCGCCTGGCGGCCGAGATCGACTGGCAGGGCTGCTTCTACCGCAAGGACATCGGCTACCGCGCCATTGCCCGCGAGCGCGGGCAGGAGTAAGGCTGTCGTTGACCCCGGCAAGGGCACACGCCCTTGCCGTGCGGTCATTACGCCGCGCATAGTTATAATCAGGCATCAACCAACGAAGGGATTTCGCCGTGCGCTGGCTCAGGATTGCCCTAGGCTTCACCGTCACCTTGCTGACCCTGCTCTGCTTGAACCCGGCCCTGGCCGCTCAAGGCAGTGGCTGGGCGGTTTTGCTCGACGAACAGGCCGACCTGCAGCTCAGTGACATCCGCTCCCCGCGCTACACCAACCAGTTCAGCCCGATCGAGCTGGACAAGCTCACCGCCGCCGAGCCCGATGGCGCCCTGTGGCTACGCTTCAAGCTGCAACCGGGAACCCATGAGCAGATCCTGCGGATCTTCGCCCCCGACCTGTCCCACCTGAACCTCTACGTGCTCGAAGGCGACAAGCTGATCGAGCAAGTGAACACCGGCTCCGGCCCGTCGCAGGCGCAAAAGCCCCTGCCCAGCAGCGACTTCATGCTGCCGCTGCCGCAAAGCGCCAAGCCACTGGACGTCTATGTACGCCTGGTGTCCGAACACGAACTGCGCCCCTTCATCACCCTGCAATCGGCGGTGATGGGCGCGGCCGACCAGAGCCAGACGCTGATCTACGGCCTGCTGTTCGGCTGCCTGGCGATGCTGATCCTGCACAACCTCACCCGCTTCGCCTACACCCGTTCGCGCAGCAGCCTGTGGCTGGCAGCCTGCGAAGGGCTGCTGACCCTCAGCCTGCTGATGCTGCTGAACCTGTTCGGGCCCTGGCTCCCGGCCTGGGAAGCCCTGCAGACGCCGGGGGCCTATATCGCCCTGCTGCTGACCGCGCCCTGCGGGATGATGTTCGCCTACCGCTTTTTCGCCCCCCTGGGCGCCCATCCGCTGAACCGCCTGCTGCTGGGCAACATCCTGCTGATCAGCCTGTTCGGCCTGTTGCTGCTGTTCGTCGATACCCTGCCGCTGAACATCATCACCTACGGCCTGGTGGCCCTGGCCGGCCTGAGCATGCTGTTCGTCGGTGGCTATCACTGGCACAAGGGCTATCGCCCGGCGCGCCTGTTCGTCGCCGCCATGGTGATCTTCAACCTCGGCACCCTGGTGATCCTGCCGGCCCTGCTGGGGCTGACCCTGGTGGCCCCGCAAGGCCTGATCGTCACCCTTTTGAGCGTGGTGTGCATCGCCGGGCTGCTGATGAGCATTGCCCTGGGCGAGCGCCAGCGCAACATCACCGAGAACCGCTTCAGCGTCAGCCGCGACCTGGCCGCCAGCACCGCCGAGGTCAATGCCAAGGCCGAGTTCCTGGCCAAGATCAGCCACGAGATCCGCACCCCGATGAACGGCGTGCTGGGCATGACCGAGCTGCTGCTGGGCACCCCGCTGTCGGTCAAGCAGCGCGATTACGTGCAGACCATCCACAGTGCCGGCAACGAGCTGCTGACCCTGATCAACGAGATCCTCGACATCTCCAAGCTGGAGTCCGGGCAGATCGAACTGGACGATGTGCAGTTCGACCTCAACGCCCTGATCGAAGACTGCCTGAGCATCTTCCGGGCCAAGGCCGAACAGCAGAACGTCGAGCTGATCAGTTTCATCCAGCCCCAGGTGCCACGGGTCATCAGCGGTGACCCGACACGCCTGCGCCAGGCCCTGCTGAGCCTGTTGGAAAATGCCCTGAAGAAGACCGATGAAGGCGAAGTGCTGATCGTCGTCGCCCTCGACGAGCGCAGCAGCAAACCGCGCCTGCGCATCGCCGTGCAGGACAGCGGCCAGCCGATGGAAGCCGAAGAGCGCGAAGCCCTGCTGCACACCGAGCTGCACAGCAAGAACTTCCTCGCCACCACCCGCCTGGGGGGCAACCTGGGGCTGGTGATCGCCCGTCAACTGATCCTGCTGATGCATGGCGAGTTCGGCATCAAGAGCGGCACCAACCAGGGCAGCACCCTGTGGCTGACCCTGCCCCTGGATGCCGAGCGCCTGGAACACCCGACCGCCGACCTCGACGGCCCCCTGCAGGGCGCGCGGGTACTGGTGGTGGACGACAACGACACCTGCCGCAAGGTGCTGGTACAGCAGTGCAGTGCCTGGGGCCTGAACGTCAGCGCCGTGCCATCGGGCAAGGAAGCCCTGGCCCTGCTACGCACCAAGGCGCACCTGCGGGACTACTTCGACGTGGTATTGCTGGACCAGAACATGCCCGGCATGACCGGCATGCAACTGGCGGCGAAGATCAAGGAAGACCCGAGCCTGAACCACGACATCCTGCTGATCATGCTCACCGGCATCAGCAATGCGCCGAGCAAGGTGATTGCACGCAATGCCGGGATCAAGCGCATCCTCGCCAAGCCAGTGGCCGGCTACACCCTCAAGACCACCCTGGCGGACGAACTCAATCAGCGCGACAAGGCCCCCGCCGCCCCCTACAACCAGCCGGCGCACGCTGCCCAGGCCCCGGCGCCAGTCACCGTGCCCAGCGACTTCCGCATCCTGGTGGCCGAGGACAACAGTATTTCCACCAAGGTCATCCGCGGCATGCTCGGCAAGCTCAACCTGCAGCCCGATACCGCCAGCAACGGCGAGGAAGCCTTGCAGGCAATGAAAGCCAACCGCTACGACCTGGTACTGATGGACTGCGAAATGCCGGTGCTCGACGGCTTCTCCGCCACCCAGCAACTGCGCGCCTGGGAAGTCGGCAACCAGCGGGTACGCACCCCGGTAGTGGCGCTCACCGCGCACATCCTCGCCGAGCACAAGGAGCGCGCGCGCCAGGCCGGCATGGACGGGCACATGGCCAAGCCCGTGGAGCTCTCGCAACTGCGGGAACTGGTGGAACACTGGGTGACCCAGCGCGACCTGCGCGAGCGCAGCACCGCGCACACCAGTTGAGCCGACAGGCTCTGCGGCGCCTGTTAAACTCTCGCTCGCCCTCCTTTAGTCGTGAGCTCCCACCATGCTCCACGTGCTGTTCAGCGTTTACCTGAAGATGCTGGTGCTCTACAGCCCCTTCTTCGTGCTCTCGTGCTTCATCAGCCTGACCCGCGGCTATTCGCTCAAGGAGCGCCGGCGCCTGGCCTGGAAAGTGGCCCTGGCGACCCTGGTCTCCAGCATCCTGCTGTACCTGTTCGGCCGGGTGATCTTCGGCGTGTTCGGCATCACCGTGGACGCCTTCCGCATCGGTGCCGGCAGCGTGCTGTTCATCTCTGCCCTGGGCATGGCCCAGGGCAAATCGGCGGTGCAGACCGACAACGTGCAGCAGGACGTGACCATAGTCCCGCTGACCATTCCCCTGACCGTGGGCCCGGGCACCATCGGCGCCCTGCTGGTGATGGGCGTCAGCCAGCCGCACTGGGACGACAAGCTCACCGCCATCCTCAGCATCGCCCTGGCCAGCCTCACCGTGGGGGTGGTGCTGTACCTGTCCAACCGCATCGAACGCATCCTCGGCGACCAGGGCTTGCAGATCGTCAGCCGGTTGATGGGGCTGTTCGTCTGCGCCCTGGCGGCGCAGATCATCTTCACCGGGGTCAGGGGCTACCTGGTCCCTTAGGGCCCCGGCCACCCTCCCATCAAGCGACAGGCAACGGAATGCAGACTCTTCAACGACCCACTGGCACGGGCCCCGCCGCCGCGCGCGCCCTGCGCCTTGCACAGATCGGGCGCGGCCTGGCCGGCCTGCTGGCCGGGCTCCTGCTCATGCCCCTCCCGGCACTGGCTGGCGAATCGCCCCAGGCCAAGCTCGAGGCCTGGCTGAACAAGACCAGTGAATCCATTGAGCGCTTTGGCGACTTCAAGGTGTACCACCGTCGGGACGGCAGCAGCCCCCGGGAAATCACCTACAAGGGCCAGCTCTATCGGCCGCTGAACGCCTGGCAGATCACCGATGTAAAACCCACCGGGGCGACCCGGGGCGGGCAACCGGTACTGCTGGCCACCACCATCGAATGGATGGGCGTCGGCACGGTGCTGATCGCCGTGCAGAACGACACGCCCCTGGCCCGCGTCCTCAGCCCGGTCAAGAGCAAGAGCGAACCCGACTGGGGCCAGCCGCAACCCGGACGCAGCGACCTGCTGCTGTTTCCCGAGGGCGCGCGGGCCCTGGTGCCCTCCACCGGGCAAGTGCTGTGGTTCGACGAGCGGCTGCCCGGCTGGGGGTTCTCCCACTACGCCATGCTGGTGTCGGTGTCGCCGGACAACAGCAGTGCTGCGTTCCTCGGCAAGGAAGGGCTGCTGCTCAGTTCGGCGGAGCAGGGCGTGTATGCCCAGTTGCCGATCAGCAAAGAGCTGAACCTGAGCCAGCTCTGGCCCCTGTTCAACCAAGCCGGCGACCGCGCGCGAAAGGCCCTGGACGAAGGCCGGCGCATTGACCAGAGCCGCCTGCATCACGCCTTGCAGGTGGACTGGGTCGGCCGCCAGTTCAGCTGGCAGCAGGTGCAGGGAAGCTGGCAGCTCAAGGGGCTGGGCCTGAACTCCAGCCCGCTGAAGAAGGAGCATTGAGTGATGACCGTTCTACGTCCATGGCCCGCCCGACAGCTGCTGCAACTGACTACGGCCATGGTGCTGGCCGGTTGCGCCAGCCATGGCAGCGAGCAACCCAGCGATATACGCACCGAGCACGCCAAGGCCTCAGACGCGGTGCTGGAGCTTGAAGTCAGCTTCGCCAAAGCGCCGGACTACAAGCCTGAAACCCGCGGCCCCTATGCATCCAGCCAGTACGTGAAGATCGAGGGCGCACCGGCCCTGGAGATACCCTTCTACCAAAAAGGTATCGGCTTCGAACTGGGCGTGGTGGGTGACCCGCGGGCGCTGCTGGCCCTGCCCTACCCTTCGCCCAAGGCCGACTCATCGAGCAAGAACCTGCGGGTCATCGGCCAACGCCTGGACAGCACCCGCTACCGTTTTGTAGTGCTGCCGCTGTCGGGCTGGAACAGCCTCGACAGCTTCGAGGTGGCCTTCGCCCACAACGGCCGGCGCGAGGCCATGACCTTCACCTACAGCACGCAAGTGGCCTGCAACAGCAGCTTTGCGGTGACCACGCCGACCTACGGTTTCGCTATGTCGGTGGCGGCGCGCTTTCCCAAGGGCGTCCAGGGTTGCCTCAAGGCCTGTGATGCACGCCCCGAGTACGCCGGGCAATGCGCCTACAACTCCGGTTTTCGCCAGGTCTCGAACCTGTAGAAACCCCTTCCAGCAGGAGCAGGAACCACCCAATGCCCTACAGCGCCGATGCCGCTTTCATTCAGGAACAATGGCTGGGCGGGTGTTTCCCCCGGGAAAACACCCTGGTCCTCGGCAGCGGGTTCTACTGCCTGTTCGACCTGCCCTATGAACATCCCCGGCTGATCAACAACGTCTGGATGCCGGCCCTGGACTATCCCCAACAGGATGAGCCTGACTTCGTCACCACCCTGGGCTTGTGCACCGACGGTCCACAGTCGTTCTATGCCCGGGGTGGGGAGACGGCAGGCTACGGCGGCGATGGCTTCCTGGCCTTGCAGGAAAAAGGCTCGGATGCACTGATCTGGCTGGTTGCCCTGCGGGACACCAACCCCTTCAACCGGGTAGAGATCCAGGACCAGTACCTCCATGGCGAATCGACCTCCGGGGTCAGGGTACGAATACCCATTCAGCGCCCTGACCAATTGACCCTGACCTGGCCCTGAAC
Source organism: Pseudomonas sp. JV245A (assembly GCF_032424515.1). Lineage (NCBI taxonomy): Bacteria > Pseudomonadati > Pseudomonadota > Gammaproteobacteria > Pseudomonadales > Pseudomonadaceae > Pseudomonas > Pseudomonas sp. JV245A. The sequence continues at coordinate 5,164 of NZ_VYKE01000071.1, read as the reverse complement.
CGCCCCCTCGAAAAGCCGAGCCCCCATGGAAAAACTCACCGCCAACGCAGCCATCGACCTTCTGAGCCGCCACAGGTTGCCCGGCCTCGACGCCGCCGCGCGCTTCTCCCACCTCCTGAACTGGTGGGGAATAGACAGCGACGACCTTGAATTCGCGGCACTTGCACCCAGCCTGCAACAACAGATCCTGACCCAACCGGAGCCCCCGCAAGAGGTGCAAGACCCACGCTACGACGCGCTGCTGCTGATCGCCCTGCGCGCCGAGTATCGCGGCGTGACCCACCGCTATTTGAGGCGCTGCCTACGTGAAGCCGGGCTTGGCGACTACGCCGTCAGCGCGGACATCGAGTACCTGGAGGCCTGCCCCTGCTGCGGTTATCGAACCCTCTCGGCGCGGGGCGAATACCAGATCTGCGACCTGTGCCATTGGGAAGACGACGGCAGCCAGGCGCTGGACGTGCTGAGCGGGCCCAACCACCAAACCCTGGGCCAGGCCCGGGAACACTTTGCCCAGCAGCAGGGCCGCCTGCCCTTGGACAAGTGGCCACACATCAGCAAGGAGCACCTATGATTCCCCCGCAGTTGATCGCCCTGATCGAAGCCCAGCCCCGCTACTGCGCGCCCCCCGACACCGCCGAGGTCACCCGAGCGCTGGCAACATTGGGGATTGCCCTGGACAGCGAGTTCGCGCAGATCTACCTGACCTGTCACCCCGCCAACTTCTTGGACCGAGTGAGCTACGGCGTGCTGATGAACATCGACGGGCCCAGTGATGAAATCCTGATGTGCACCGAGTTCATTCATGAAGTCTGGGAGTTGCCCAAGAACTTCATCGCCTTCACCTCACTGCAAGGTCAAGGCGGCTACTTGCTGGACAAGGACAGCGGTGGCGTCTGGGATTTCGACCTGGGCGACCGGGAAGCTTTCGTCGCCGGCCGCATCCCGGCCAGATGGGCCAGCTTCTTCGAATTCATCACCTGGCTGCTGACCGCCACGGACATGGATGAGGATGAGGATGAGGATGAGGACCCTGCGCGTTAGAAGCCGCTGCCGGCGATGGCGATCTTGCGAGCGCCTTCGCCGGCAAGCCGGCTCCTACAGGGGTTTATTGCCGTACCAGCGCGGGGTGTACACCCAGTCGCCGCCCTCGGCCCGGGGGAAGACGCAGGTGGTGGAGGAACCCACCAGCACCATGGTGCGCATGTCCACCTGCTCCGGGGTCAGCTCGCCCAGGGTGATGACCCGCAGGGTCTGGCCCGGGCGGCCAATGTCGCGCCCCAATACCACAGGGGTTTGCGGCGTACGGTGCTGGCGCACGATCTCCAGGGCCCGGCCCAGTTGCCAGGGCCGCGAGCGGGAAATCGGGTTGTAGAAGGCCAGGGCCAGATCCGCCTGGGAGGCGAGGTCCAGGCGCTTCTCGATGATGTCCCAGGGCTTGAGGTTGTCCGACAGCGACAGCACACAGAAATCATGGCCCAAGGGTGCACCGGCCTGGGCTGCGGTGGCCAGGGAGGCGGAGACGCCCGGGAGGATCTCCAGATCGACGCTGTGCCAGGCCGGGTCGCTGGATTCGTGCAGGGCTTCGAGCACCGCCGCGGCCATGGCGAACACTCCCGGGTCGCCGGACGACACCACCACCACCGAACGGCCCTGGGCCGCCAGCTCGAAGGCGTGACGGGCGCGCTGCATCTCTTCGCGGTTATCGGTGCAGTGCATCACCTGGTCGGCGCGAAACGGACCGGCCATGCGCACGTAGGTTTCATAACCGAGAATGTCGTTGGCCCGGGCCAGTTCGGCTTTCACTGCCGGCACCATCAGCTCGGCGGCGCCAGGGCCGAGGCCGATCACGGCAAGGCGCCCACGGGGGCGACCAATCTGCTCCGGGTCCAGGGGCTGGCTGGCCACAGCAATGGCGATGTCCTCGCCCACCTTCAGCGGCGGCAGCAATTGCGGCACGGCCTGTTGCGCCAGTTCGGCGACACTGTCGGCGGCCGGCAGGAAACGCAGCGGTACGCCCAGTTGCGCTGCTGCCTGGTGCAGGGCACGGTCGGCCATGTCGCGGTCGGCGGCCAGCAGGCACGCCACTGACTGCACGGCGATGCGCGCCTGATGCAGGGCCTGGCGGATGTGCGTGGCCAGGTCGATATCAGCGTCGCCGGCCAGCCGCTGCCCACGGCAGGCAACCAGCACGCTGCGGGGGTAGATCAGCAGCTCATTGGCCACGGGCTCGCGCTCGGCGGAACCGACCCGGATGGTCAGGCGGGCCTGGTCGTCCTCGGGCAGCTTCGCCGCAGCCAGCCAGGGTGCAGCGCCTTCGATGCGCACGCTTTCGCCACCCAGCAGGTCGGAGACGAACCGCTTGCCCAGTTCCAGGTCGCCCAGGGCATAGCCGCTGGGCGGGTTGAGCAGGCAGGTGCCGAAGCGCAGTTCACCACTGGTGGTAATGGCCGCGGCCACTCCAAGGCCCGCAGCGATTTCCCGGGCCATGACGTTGACGCCGCCAAGACCGCCCAGCAGCGGCACCACGGCGCTGCCGTCTTCGGCCACCGCCAGCACCGGCGGCTCGGCGCCCTTTTCCAGCAGCAGCGGCGCCAGGGTGCGGATCACGATGCCGGCCGCACACAGGGCGATGATGGGCGTGTCCTGCTGATAGAGCTGGCGCAGGGTCGCGCCGAATTCGTGGTAGACCCGGTCGGCGCCTTCGACCCGTTCCGCCAGACCGTGGATCAACGAGTCGGGATACAGCCGCTGGATCTGCCGTGCGGTGTCGAGGCTGCCTTGGCCAAGGATGACGATGGCCGGAGTTGAACGGGCCATCAACCTTGCCACCTTTCGCCGGGAACGATGATCAGCGAGAAGTACGGCGAGGACATCGGTTCCACGTCATCCAGCGGCACGATCTTCTGGTTGGCCATGGTGGCGCGCTCGACGTACAGCGCACGCCGCGCCAGCCCCAGTTCTTCCAGGACCTGGCGCACCTTGGGGAAGTTGCGCCCCAGCTTCATCACCACCGCCGCATCGGCGTCCGCCAGGCGACGCTTGAGTTCCTCATGGGGCAGCACCCCGGAAAGCACCGACAGGCTCTGGTTGCGATACACCAACGGCGCGCCCAGCACCGAAGCGCCGCCCAGCATCGAGCACACCCCCGGCACCACTTCGGCCTGGTAACGCTCGGCCAACCGGTCGTGCAGGTACATGTAGGAGCCGTAGAAGAACGGGTCGCCTTCGCAGATCACCGCCACGTCGCGGCCGGCGTCCAGGTGCTGCGCCAGCTCCTGGCTGGCGCTGTCGTAGAAGTCGCTGATCACTTGTTCGTAGGACAGCGGCGCCGGCAACACCTCGGTGGTGACCGGGTACACCAGGGGCAGCAGGGTCTGGGCCTGTTGCAGATGCCCTTCGATGATGCCGAAGGCATTGCCCTTCTTGCCCTTGGCCACGAAGTAGGCCACCACCGGTGATTCGCGCAGCAGGCGCAGGGCCTTCAGGGTAATCAGTTCCGGGTCACCGGGGCCCACGCCAAGGCCAATCAAACGTCCGGGCTGCTGCATCATTCGACCTCCGTGGCCAGGGCATTGACCGCAGCCGCCGCCATGGCGCTGCCGCCCAGGCGGCCCTGCATGATCACGAAGGGCACCCCGCGGCTGTCGGCGGCGAGCATCGCCTTGGATTCGGCGGCACCGACGAAGCCCACCGGGAAGCCGAGGATCAGCGCCGGTTTCGGCGCGCCCGCATCGAGCATTTCCAGCAGGTAGAACAAGGCGGTGGGCGCGTTGCCGATCACCACCACGCTGCCTTCCAGGTGCGGGCGCCACAGCTCCAGGGCCGCAGCGGAACGGGTGTTGCCCAGCTCCCGGGCCAGCGCTGGCACGCTGTCGTCGCGCAGGGTGCAGATCACCTGGTTGTTGGCCGGCAAGCGGGCCCGGGTAATACCCTCGGAAACCATGCGCGCATCGCAGAGAATCGGTGCACCGGCCGCCAGGGCATCGCGCCCGGCCTTGCCGGCGCCCTCGGAAAACTGCAGGCCATCGACGGCCTCGACCATGCCGCAGGCATGGATCACCCGCACGGCGAGTTTCTCCAGGTCGGCGGGAATGCGCTCCAGCCGGGCTTCTTCGCGAATGATCGCGAAGGAGTTGCGATAGATCTCCTGACCGTCGCGGATGTAATCAAGCATCAAGGTTGCTCCGTGGGCGGGCATCGAGCAATGCCTCTGCCGCTTCAATAGAAAGGTTGCGTGCGTGCAGCGTGCCGAAACCCGGCTGCGTTGCATCGCGCAAATACAAGTCATAGCGCCCTGGGGCCACCGCCAGCAGGGTGGCCGGCGCCACATGAGCGGCGGCGCAGGAACGCGGGCAGGCGGACAGGTGCACATCCAGTTGGCGGCCATGGCGCTGGAGCAGTCCTGCCAGTTGCAGGGCGTCGCTTTTGGTGTCGGCCAGGGCCTTGCCGCAACCACTGGAACCGGTGCAGGCAATCAAGTGAGCCAAGGCTTGTTGCGGGCTGCACAGCAGGCCCAGTTGTTCCAGGGCGGCAGTGGCCGCCGGCGCATCCGCCGCGGCGATCGAGGGCAGCAGCAGGCTCTGCCAGGGGGTCAGGCGCAGGCTGGCGTCGCCGTACTCTCGGGCCAATTGCGCCGCGCCCTTGAGCATGGCCGGATCGAGCCGCCCCAGGGGCGTGCCCGCGCCAACATAGACCTGCCCGGGCGCAGCCTGTGGATAAGTACCGATGTGCAGCCCGGCGTCACTGGCCTGGCGCCGCCAGCCACCGATATTCAACAGCGGCCGGCTCAGGCGGGGCTCCAGTTGAGCGAGGAAATCCTCCCGCGACATGTCCATCAGCAGGTGACGCATGCGCGTCTGTTCCGGCCGCGCCAGGTCGAGAAACAGCTCCAGCACGGCCACCAGCAGCTCGTGGCCCTGGTCCTGCGCCACCGCCGCCAGGGGTTCATCCACCGGGCAGCCAGCCAGGCCGAACGCCAGCAGCCCCTGGCCGTCGCGTTCAAGGGCCGACAGCCACAGGTCATGGTGATGTTCGAGCATGGCCAGGGCTTCGCCACCGTCGAGCTGTACGGCGAACTTGGCCGACAGTTGGTGAAAGCGCGGATGGCCCTGCAAGGTGTCGAGAATCTGCGCGGCCAGGGGCCGCGTATCCATCAAGCACTGCC